>JAEWCT010000143.1 GCA_023390485.1 Pseudomonadota bacterium | reverse complement strand
GAATGACATCGCCCGCCCGCTGAACGACGACGGTATCGCCCTCGCGAATGTCTTTCCGCGCGATCTCGTCCTCATTGTGCAGCGTCGCGTTCGACACGACCACGCCGCCGACAGTAACAGGACGAAGTTTCGCGACCGGCGTCAGCGCGCCGGTGCGGCCCACCTGAATATCGATTTTTTCGAGCACCGTCGTCGCCTGTTCGGCCGCGAACTTATGCGCAATGGCCCAGCGCGGAGAGCGCGAGACGAACCCCAGCCGATCCTGATAGTCGAGCCGATTGACCTTATAAACGACGCCGTCGATATCGTAGCCGAGCGACGCGCGCTTGCGCTCGATATCGCGATAGAACGCGAGCAAGTCTTCGGTCGTCGTCGAAACGCGCATCAGCGGATTGACCGGCAAACCCCACGCTCCGAAACTCTGAACGACGCCCGCTTGCGTATCCGCTGGAAGCTCCGACGCGGCCCCCCAGGTATATGCAAAAAACCGTAGCGGCCGCTTCGCCGTTATCGATGGATCGAGCTGGCGGAGCGATCCGGCCGCCGCATTCCGGGGATTGGCGAACACCTTGTCGCCGCTGGCCGCCTGCGCCGCGTTGAGCTTTTCGAAATCCTTGTGCCCGAGATAGATTTCGCCGCGAATCTCAATGAGATCGGGAATGTTCCGGCCCTTGAGCTTATGCGGAATTTCTCCGACTGTCTTGATGTTCGCCGTGACGTTCTCGCCTTCCGTGCCATCGCCACGCGTCGCCGCCTGGACGAGCACGCCGGCCTCGTAGCGTATGGAAATCGAAAGCCCATCGATCTTGGGCTCCGCCGTAACCTCCAAGACGCCGTCGTCGCCGAGCTTCAGAAAACGGCGCACGCGCTCGGCGAAATCGACGACATCCTGATCATCGAAGGCATTGCCGAGCGACAGCATCGGCACATCGTGCCGGATCTTGCCGAACGCGGCGACCGGCGCCGCCCCGACCTTGTTGGTGGGACTATCGGAACGGCGAAGCTCCGGATGAGCATTTTCCAATTCAGCGAGGCGGCGGCGAAGCGCATCGTACTCCGCGTCGGAGACCTCGGGCGCATCTTGCCGGTAATAGAGATCGTCGTGATGGGAAATCTCCGACGCCAGCTGCGCGATTTCCGCCGCAGCCGTTTCTTTCTTTGCAGGCGCGGATGCGCGGCCCTTGGATGTCTTTTTCGAACCTGCTGGAGACATGACGATCTCGAATAACTTGCGAAGCAAAGAAAAAAGCGCGGCGGATATCCGGCCGCGCTTCAAACTCTAGCACGAGGCGATTTTCAGACGAAAACCGGCAAATCAGCCGTTGCCGAAGCTCATTTTAGGTACGCTCAGCTTGGGTACCGCGTTCCATGCCTTGGACAGCCAGGAGTCGCCGTCCTCGCGCGGGGCCAATCCACCGTTCGCCAGAAGCGTATAGGAATCCTTGTACCATTTGCTGTCGGGATAGTTGTGGCCAAGCACAGCCGCAGCGTTCTGTGCCTCTTTGGTGATGCCGAGCGCCATGTAGCACTCGACCAGGCGCGCAAGCGCTTCTTCGACGTGCGCCGTCGTCTGATAGTCGCTCACCACCGTCTTGAAGCGGTTTATCGCGCCCACGTAGTTGTGCTTGTCGAGGTAATACCGGCCGACTTCCATCTCGTTGGCCGCGATATTGTCCTGACAGATCCGGATCTTGTTATCGGCATCGCGCGCATATTCGCTGTCAGGATAACGGCTCTTCAATATCTTGAACTGCTCGAGCGCCTTGCGCGCCGGCGTCTGATCGCGGTTCGCGGTTTTCAAGTCGTCGAAATAGGCGGACGCGATGATGTGGTGCGCCAGAGGCGCTTCCTTCGTGCCCGGATGCATCGTGATGTAGCGCTCGGCCGAGGCGATCGCCTCAGGCGACTTTCCGGCGCGATAGTAAGCGTAAGCCGCCATGACGATGGACCGCCGCGCTTCCTGCGAATAGGGGTGCTCGCGATCGACCGACTCGAACTTTACCGCTGCGTCTTCGAAATTGCCCTTGGCCATCATCGCATCGGCGTCAGCATACATCTTGCTGGGCGGATCCGGATTGAGAGCCGAAGTATCGAGCTTGTTGCCCGAACAGCCGGCGACGGCGAGCGTCATCGCGACCGTTGCAGCCACCAGAACCTTCTTGATGTCTCGCGTCGATATCATCATGCGCCGCGTTGCTTCCCACACAGGCCGGCGTTGTCTCAACGCCCGCCAAATCCTGTCGACGATCGCATGCGGATAGCACCCCGAAGCTCGCCCCGAAAGGTGAATCGCCAGCATATCCCCGCCAACGGACCACCTCGGCTAGGCTATCGCCAGAATGTGGTGCATTCCGGGCTACCAGGGCGAGAATCTGGCCGCCCTGGGCCGTGGGCCGGTTCGAACAGGGAACAAGCTTGCGCTTATTCCGCTGCGACGACAGTTTGCGGGACCAGATGGACCGGCGAACGGGTAGCGCGTGCACGCGGTGCCTGCGCGATTTCCCAGTTCGAAGCGTCAGCGAACAGGGCCTGCAGAACCATCGAATTCAGACGATGGCCACCCCGATAGGAGCGATAAGCCCCGAGCAGCGGCATACCGGCCAGCGCCAGGTCACCAACGGCATCGAGCATCTTGTGGCGGACGAACTCCTGCGGATAGCGGAGCCCTTCCTTGTTCATGATCTTGTCTTCACCGATCGCCACCGTGTTCGTCAGATCGGCGCCGAGCGCCAGACCGGCTTTCCAGAGCTTCTCGACGTCGCTCATGAACCCGAAGGTACGAGCGCGAGAAAGCTCATGACGGAACACGCCCGGGCTCATCTCGTATTGCAGACGCTGCCTGCCGATGACCGGAGACTGGAAGTCGATTTCCACGTCCATGCGGAAACCGGCGTGCGGCTCAAGCGAGCCCCAGCAGCCATTTTCCTCGACACGAACCGGCTTCAGAACCTTGATGTATTTGCGCGGCTCGGAAAGCTCGCGGATGCCGACCCGATCAATGGCGTCGACGAAAACCGCCGAGCTGCCGTCCATGATCGGAACTTCTTTGCTGTCGATCTCGATATAGAGGTTGTCGATGGAGAGGCCACGAAGGGCCGCCAGAAGATGCTCGACAGTTCCAACCGTTGCTCCGGCGTCATCGCCGATGACGGTACAAAGTGTAAGATTTTTGACGTTAGCTACGTGTGCCGCGATTTCCGAAATGACTTTTCCTCGTTTTGTAACGAGAAAGCGGAGCCCAGTATCAGCCTCTGCCGGATGCAGTGTGAGTGATACCGGAGCTCCGCTGTGCACCCCCGTGCCTGTCAACTGGATCTCGCGGGCAAGCGTGGTTTGCCGCGCACCGATGAATCGATTCGACATACAGCGCCGTCCCTCATTCTTTGGCGGGCCGCTGCTCCCCAGCATAAATGCGGCCTACCAACCCCCTGACCCCGTTTGGACGATCGCCTTTAGAGTTCAGGGCGAGCCAGCCTTATTTCGGCCGTGTCTGCTCTGATCAAAGGCGCATCGCAAGTGGTCGATGCACAAAAGCTAACTGCTTCGCCAAACACCGACAAATCACGCTTTCTTACACTGTGTTACGCTTTGGCAACCATGCTTGACGTCGTCGCCGTCTTGATGCAGCCGCATTTTCTGCGCGCTTTCGGTGATAAAAATGACCTGCTCTCGCCACGCATTTTCCACGATTTAAGATCGAAAGCATAGCGCATTGTAGACATCCGTCTCGCGCGCTTTCTATTTTCTTCCCCGCCCCGCGAAACGTTCAAGAAGTCCAGGTTTTCTGGGCTCTTCTGCATCTCTCGAGCTCGCGCGCGGCGACGCTCCGTGATGCGCATTCCATTCCTTCTGCGCCTGCGGAGGAAATTCTTCGATGCCCGGCAGACGGCGCCCTCCGCGATGAATTTCGGCGGGTGCCTGCGGCTCGAATCGGGAGTCGAAATGTTGGCCCGGAGACCCCGCCGGAAGGGGCGGCGTCCGTAACAAAGCATTGCCTGAGAGGGGAGGAAAATTTTCCAGGCCGTCGTCGATCATGACGTTTCCGGGAGCAATCCAGCTGTCACGATTCTGTCGTGGAGCTTCGCTGTGGACAGGTTGCGAAATATTCTGGCCGTGAGCACCTG
>JAEWCT010000113.1 GCA_023390485.1 Pseudomonadota bacterium | reverse complement strand
TCGCTAAGCCCTTCTGACGCACCATAAACGTTGGCGTTTTGCCAAGCGTTATAGCGCGCCATCGTGCGGACATAGCTCGGCGAGATCATATCCCTGCTCCAGGCGTGTTATGATCCGAACGAGTTCGGTGAATTGCCGGCTGTTCAGCCGACGATTTCGTCGAGACGGAAATTGAGGGCGATTTCGCGATCGGCGGCGGCTGCGCTATCCGAACCGTGAGTGGAGTTCGAGCCCTTGGATTCAGCGAAAAGCTTGCGGATCGTACCGTCCGCTGCCTCTTTCGGATCGGTGGCGCCCATGACTTCGCGGTATTTTGAGATGGCATTTTCGCTTTCCAGAACCTGGAGAACGACCGGGCCGGATGTCATGAAATCTACGAGTTCGCCGTAAAAAGGCCGCGCCTTGTGTTCTTCATAGAATTTTTCAGCCTGCGCACGGGTCCACCGCACACGCTTCTGAGCCACGATGCGCAGACCCGCGTCCTCGATCACGGCGTTGATTTTGCCGGTGAGATTACGGCGCGTTGCGTCGGGCTTGATGATGGAAAACGTACGTTCGATGGCCATAAGTCTGTCTCGCTTTACGGATTTTATGTGGATCGAGCGGGCTTATAGCGATGCGAACAGCCGCCAGCAAGCGCCTGACGTGCCCCAGTCGAAACATTCGGTTGCACGTCATACGCAATAAGTCGTGGTTTACCGCATAATCGCCCGATTGACGGGCGCAATTGCGTATGAACAGTGTGGACCGGCGCGAGGCGCACGGTTGGGAGGTTAGGCATTGACGCCTACGTGTGCGAAGAAGCGATGATGACGGGACAGACCAACGAAATTCAGTGGTATATCGCTCGCGACGGTAAGCAGCACGGGCCGCTGACCGACGTCGAGATGCGTACGTTCGTCTCGCACAATTATCTTCGTCTCAGTGACCTCATCTGGCGGCCAGGGATGCCCGAGTGGCAATCGGCGCCAACTGTTTTTCCGACCGCGTTCGAAGCCCTCGGCGAGGAGCCGAAGCAAGCTCTCGTCCGGTCGCAGACTTCAAGCGCAGGCTCTGCCGGTCAGCCGGCGCCTTATGCGAATTCCGCGAACGCCCATCAGGACATCCACGACCGCGATCACTCCGAGCAGGCGGCACCCCGGCCAGAGCGCAACCTCGTGAAGCGGTTGGCGCTCGCGAGCGTCGCCGTCACGCTCATCGGCGGCGGGGCGTTTGCGCTCGCGACCTATCGCGGTCCGATCGCGGACATGGTTTCCGGTTCGGGCACATCGGCCGAGCAAGCACCGATCGTCGCGGCTCCGGCCGATCCACACCCCAACGCGATGGCCGAGGCGCATCAGCCGCCGACCGATCAGGCCAGCAATGGCGTGACGATGTCCGCACCGCCGCCCGCGAATGACGTCATCGCGAATGCAGCTGGCCCGACGACGACCTCGTCCGTATCGTCACCGTCGCCCGATCCAGCGCCAGCACCCGCCGCCGAGGCGCCGAGCGCACCGAGTGCGCCCACGCAAGTTGCGACCATTGATCCGCAGCCGCCGGCCGCCGCGCCGTCAACTGGCGTCGATGGCTCGCCGCTCGACCAGCGCCTGCAAAAGGTGGCGGTGTGGTCGCTGATCAAGAAAGAATATCCGGACTGGTACGCCACCCAGATCGGAGATGCGAACAAGCTCGCCGCTGAAAACAAGTCCGATAACGAAGTCGCGGCGCTGTTGGCGCAGGGCCTCGTCAATCTTCGGCGGCAAAACGCGGAGAAAGCGCTCGCCGCAAGCTCGGACAGGCTGCAAGCCATCGCGCAAGCTTTTCTCGATCAGCTGAAATCGCTCAGAGCGCAGAGCGTCAGCGCCTGCTTCGGCTTCATTTCGAAGGGCGAGATGAGCCCGGCCGTCGTGCAGATGATGGAACGTCCCGAGACCGCGACGGCGCTCAATGCGCAAGCCGGCGCGATTTTCCAGGCCATTTCGGAAGGCACGAAGAACCCAGTCAAGCATGACTCGGCGGTCAAGAGCGACTACGACATCCTGATCAAAGAGCTCAGCAAGCTCGGCTGGAAAGAAGAAGATCTGCAGGTCTTCTCCAATCCGAAGCTCCTTGCGAAGCGCGAACCGGAACAGGTTTGCAAGATGGTGCAGGAGTGGTTCGTTGCGCACCTCGCCGTGCAGGATAAAGCGGTGCGCGACAGGTTGCTCTTCGAAACGCTGAAGCCGGTCGTGTCAGGGTGATGCGATGATTTACACCGCGATCAAAGTTCTTCTGACCGCGGTTCTGGTTGTTGCGATTTCCGAAGTGGCCAAGCGCTCCACCGTTTTCGGCGGGATACTCGCTTCATTGCCGCTCACGTCGCTGCTGGCTTTCGTTTGGCTTTATGGTGAAACGGGCGACGCGGGGAAAGTCGCGAGCCTTTCCTACAGCATTTTCTGGTACGTGCTGCCGTCGCTGGTGCTGTTCATCGTCCTGCCCCTGCTGCTTACGCGCGGCGTAAATTTTTGGCTGAGCCTCGTGATTGCCTGTGCGGTGACTGCCGCAGCCTATGCATTGATGGCCAGCATTCTGGCGCGTTTCGGCGTAACGCTCTGACCCAGTGACAGGACGCAGCGGACCGGCTATCGGCTTCGCCCATGCTCCATATCAACGATCTCACCTACCGCATCGAAGGCAGACCGATTCTGGAAGCGGCGACGGCCGCTATTCCGTCCGGCCATAAGGTCGGGCTCGTCGGCCGCAACGGCGCGGGCAAGACG
>JAEWCT010000356.1 GCA_023390485.1 Pseudomonadota bacterium | reverse complement strand
CCCTGCACGCGCGCCTTCTGAGCGGACGAAATCAGCGGCCCGATGTCGTTCTCGTCGTCGTTCGCCTGATTGTACTTCAGACCGTTCACCGCGCTCGAGAGATCGGCAACGAGATTGTCGTAGACTTTCTTGCCCGCGTAGATGCGGCACGCGGCGGTGCAGTCCTGCCCGGCGTTGTAGTAACCGAAAATTTTTACGCCCTCGACGACAGCCGAGATATCGGCATCGTCGAAGACGATGACGGGCGCCTTGCCGCCGAGCTCCAGATGCGTGCGCTTGATGTTGGACGCTGCTGCCTGCAGCACTTTCTGGCCCGTGCCGATGCTGCCCGTGAGCGACACCATCGAGACTTTCGGATGATTGATCAGCGCCGAGCCGGTCGTTGACCCCTTGCCGACGACGATGTTGACGACGCCTTCAGGGAAAATGTCGGCGATGATCTTGCCGAGCTTCAGAAGCGTCAGCGGCGTCTGCTCGGAAGGCTTCAGAACAATCGTGTTGCCGCCGGCGAGCGCCGGGCCGAGCTTCCAGGCCGCCATCATCAGCGGGTAGTTCCAGGGCGCGATGGATCCCACGACGCCCACGGGATCGCGGCGGATCATCGACGTGTGACCGGCCAGATATTCGCCAGCGACGGGTCCGTGCATGTTGCGAACGGCTGCCGCGAAGAAGCGGAAGCAGTCAGCGATCGCCGGCATCTCGTCCTGCAAGACGCGGATGCGCGGCTTTCCGGTGTTCAGCGCTTCGAGCGCCGCGAAGCTTTCAGCGTCGCGCTCTATGGCGTCTGCGAGCTTCAAGAGCAGAGTCGAACGTTCGACCGGCGTCGTCTGCGACCAGGTCTTGAAAGCCTTCGCCGCCGCGTTGACTGCCGCATCCACCTGCGCAGCAGATGCATCCGGCAGATTGGTGATGACCTCTTCCGTCTTCGGGTTGACGATGGGTTCCGACGCGTCCGTTCCGACGACGAAGTCGGAGCCGATCAGCATATTGGTGTCGAGCATCTTATCCTCCAGTCTCAAGTCCGCTATTTCGAAGAGCCACCCGTGTGTTCGCCTTCTCGCGTCAGGTAGTAGGCTGCGAGTATCGGCAAGAGCGTTACGACGAATACGAAGACGGCGACGACGTTCGTCACCGGCCTCTGCCGCGGCCGGATGAGTTCGCCCAGCATCCAGATCGGCAGCGTCGTTTGTTGTCCGGCCGTGAACGTCGTGACGATGACCTCGTCGAATGAGAGCGCGAATGCCAGCATGCCGCCCGCGAGCAGCGCTGTGCCGATTTGCGGAAGGATGACGTGACGGAACGTCTGAAAAGCATTGGCGCCAAGATCCATCGACGCCTCGACGAGATTGCCGTTCAGCCGGCGAAATCGTGCGACCGCGTTGTTATAGACGACGACGATGCAGAACGTCGCGTGGCCGAGGATAATCGTCCAGACCGAGAACGGTATGCTCATGATGTCGAAGGCGGAGCGGAGCGCGATGCCGGTGATGATGCCGGGTAGCGCAATCGGGAGAACGAAAAGCAGTGAGATCGTCTCGCGGCCGAAAAAGCGCGTACGTGAAAGAGCAGCGGCGGCGAGCGTGCCGAAAATCAGCGCGAGCACCGTCGCAATGGCTGCGACCTGCAGAGACAGATAAAGCGGCGGCCAGATATCCGGCCGCGATGTCCACGCGGTTCCGAACCATTTTGTGGTGAGGCCAGGCGGCGGAAACTCGAAGCTCTTTTCCTCCGTCGTGAAGGCATAAAGAAAGATCAGCGCCAACGGCAGATGGAGGAACAGCAATCCGGCGAGTGCGGCGATCCGAAGCCCAAGCGGCGTCGAGCGGTTGGCATTAGAGGACATCGAAGGCCCCCATGCGTTTTGCCATCCAGAGATAGGCCGCCATGATCAGCATCGGGACGACGGTGAATGCCGCCGCGAGCGGAATGTTGCCGGCGGTCCCCTGGAGCGTGTAGACCGCCTGCCCGATCATCAGGCGGGAATTGCCGACGATCTGTGGGATGATGTAATCGCCGAGCGTCAAGGAAAACGTGAAGATCGAACCGGCAACGATGCCCGGCAGTGCGAGCGGGAAAATCACGGTCCGGAAGGTCTGGCGAGGATCGGCGCCAAGATCGGCGGACGCCTCGATGAAATTTACGGGAACGCGTTCGAGCGCCGCCTGCGTCGGCAGGATCATATACGGCAGCCAGATATAGACGAAGACGAGGAAAGTGCCGAGATAGCTGAACGACAGCGACGGGCCACCGACAACGGGCAACGCCAGAATGGCGTCGAGCAGCCACCGGAGATGCAGCACGTCTGCGAACCAGGTGATGATCCCCTCCTTGGCGAGGATCAGCTTCCAGGCATAGACCTTGACCAAATAGCTCGACCACAGCGGCATCATCACCGCGAGATAGAACAGCGCCTTGCTCCAGCCGCGCGCGTATCGTGCTGCGTAGTAAGCGATCGGAAATGCGATGATCGCGCTTGTGACGGTGACGAGCGCCGCCATGATGACAGTACGCAGGATGATTTGCGCGTTCGCCGCCTCGAACAGCTGCTTGTACGTCGACAGCGTGAATTCGTGAACGACGACGCCCGAGAAGTCATCAAGTGAATAGAAGCTCTGCAGCAGCAGCGCGAAGAGCGAACCGATATAGACGACGCCGATCCAGAGCTATGGCGGCATCAGCAAGAGGAACGTCTGGAGTTGCGGGCGCACGAAGAAGAGGTCCGAGATCGCGCCCGCGATCCCCCTCTGTCTTTCTGCAACGGCGGCTGTCACGCGTCCTCTCCCATCGCCACCATCGCCGATTTCGGCCAGATAAGAGTGACGCTGTCACCCTTGCGCACATCCGTTCCTGCCGGCGTGGACGCTATCAGCGCCTGCTTTCCGGTGGCGACCGTGATGCGCGTCACCGCGCCTTGATAGCTGATTGCCGTAACTGTTCCCGTCGCGTGCGCGCATGCGGCCGGGACCAAGTTGTTCTTGGACGAGACCTGGATTTTTTCGGGCCGCAGGCTCGTCCACATGGCGTGACCGCCGTGGGCGGCCGCGAACTCCGGCGGCAGCACGTTCGACGAGCCGACGAAATCAGCGACGAAGCGCGAGGCTGGGCGCTCGTAAACACTGGAAGGTGTGCCGACCTGAACGATTTTTCCTTCGTTGAAGATCGCGACGCGGTTGGCCATCGACAGCGCTTCGCCCTGATCGTGCGTCACGAAGACAAAGGTGATGCCGAGGCCGGTTTGAAGCGTCTTCAATTCCTCCTGCATCTGTTCGCGCAGCTTCAGATCGAGAGCGCCAAGCGGCTCGTCGAGGAGGAGGACTTTCGGGCCGTTGACCAAGGCGCGGGCGAGAGCCACGCGCTGGCGCTGGCCGCCCGAAAGTTGCGCGGTGCGGCGAACCTCATAGCCCGCGAGCTTGACCATCGCGAGGGCGTCCCTCGCCTTGGCTTCCCGCTCCGCCTTGCCGACGCCCTTGATCATCAGACCGTAAGCGACGTTCTCGCCGACCGTCATGTGCGGGAAGAGCGCATAGTCTTGAAATACGGTGTTGACGTTGCGTCTATAGGGCGGCACGCCGTCGGCGCGTTCGCCGAAAATTTCGATGTGGCCCTCATCGGGTTGTTCGAAGCCGGCGATGAGACGAAGGCAAGTCGTCTTGCCGGAACCGGATGGGCCGAGAAGGGCGAAGAATTCTCCCGGCTCAATGTCGAGAGACACGCCGTCGACGGCGCGCACGGAGCCGAAGCGACGCGATACGTTTTGAAAGCGAACTGCTGGAGACATGAAACTCATCGGATGCCTGCGGCCGGCCGGATGACCGACCGCAGGGAATGTCGATTACTTACCGAGAATGGCGATATAATCT
>JAEWCT010000425.1 GCA_023390485.1 Pseudomonadota bacterium | reverse complement strand
CCGGGTGGGAAGTCGGCTTCGACGGCATGGAGGTCCGCCTATGAACCCAGTCAGTCTCGAAAAGAAAAACGCCGAACGTCGCGGCAACGAGCCGCCGATGTCACCTGCCGAGTTTGAAGCCGAGCTTCGCGCCGTCGGGCCCGAACGCTATCACGATCTCCATCCCTTCCATCACATGCTCCACGGCGGCAAGCTGAACAAAGGTCAGGTCCAGGCCTGGGCCCTCAATCGCTTCTGCTATCAGTCCGCCGTTCCGCGGAAGGACGCCGCTCTGATCAGCCGCGTCTACGATCGAGAGCTGCGCCGGGAATGGCTGCACAGAGTTCTCGACCATGACGGTCTTCCGCCGGACGAGCCGGGTGGCATCGAGCGTTGGCTGATCCTGACGGACGGCCTCGGCCTCGATCGCGAGTACGTGATCTCCCGGCGCGGCGCGCTGCCGGCCACAGTTTTCGCCGTCGAATCCTATGTCACGTTCGTCCGCGAGCAGCCCTTGACGATTGCCGTCGCCTCGTCGCTGACCGAGCTTTTTGCGCCGAAGATCCACAAAGAGCGCATCGCCGGCATGCTCGAGAACTACGACTTCATCGACGACAAGGTGATGGCCTACTTCAAGCGCCGCCTGACCCAAGCGCCACGGGACGCCGACTTCGCACTTCAGTATGTCTTGAAGAACGCCAAGACGCGTGAGGAACAGGAAGCGTGCGTGGATGCGGTCCGCTTCAAATGCAATGTCCTCTGGGTCCAGCTCGATGCGCTCTATCACGCCTATGTCGCCGGTCACATTCCACCCGGCGCGTTCCGCCCCGAGGCCTGATCGATGAACGCCGAAGCCAATCGCACACGTGTGATCATCGTACCGGCGTCAAAACCGGCGTTGCCACCCCATATTAAGCTGAGACACGATCCTGGTCGGGGCCGGTGGCACGTGCTCGCACCTGAACGCGTGTTCGAACCGGACCCGATCGCGATTGAAATTTTGAAGCGTTGTGACGGCGTGAACTCGGTTGAGGAGATCGCGTCCGAACTCGCAAAGGACTACAACGCACCGCTGCAAGAAATCCTGGCAGATACGATATCGATGCTGCAGGAGCTTTCGGATAAGGGCGTCATCAAGGCCTAGAAGACCTGGGTAGAACACGGAGCTTACATCAATGAACGAAGTAGCACCGATGGAGCAGTTCTCCGAAAAGCCCTTAGTCGAGGCTTGCGCCCGCGCGCCCGTCGGCCTTCTGGCCGAGCTTACACATCGCTGTCCGCTCCAGTGTCCCTATTGCTCAAATCCGCTGGAGCTTGATCGCGTCAACACCGAGTTGACGACCGAGCAGTGGCAGGACGTGATGCGGCAGGCGGCCGACCTCGGCATCCTGCAGATCCATCTCTCGGGTGGGGAGCCAACCGTTCGCAAGGATCTCGAGGACATCGTCGAGGTTGCGGCGAAAGCCGGTCTTTACACCAACCTCATCACCGCCGGCGTGACGCTGACCCGCGATCGCCTGAAGCGTTTGAAGGAACTGGGCCTCGACCACGTCCAGCTCTCGATCCAGGACGTCGACGAAGCCAACGCTGAAAAGATCTCGGCTTACAAGAACGGCCTCGCGAAGAAGCGCGAAGTCGGCAAATGGGTGCGCGAATTCGATATGCCGCTCACCATCAATGCCCCGATCCATCGCCACAACATCGAGAACCTGCCGAACATCATCAATTTCGCCGTCGAAATGGGCGCCGGCCGCATCGAGGTCGCGAACATCCAGTACTACGCCTGGGCGCTCAAGAACCGGGCCAGCCTCATGCCGACTCGCGCTCAGGTTTTGAAGAGCGCCGAGATCGTCGAGGAAGCGAAAGAGCGCCTCAAGGGCATCATGGTCTTCGATTTCGTCGTGCCCGACTACTACGCAAAGACGCCGAAGCCCTGCATGGGCGGCTGGGGCCGCGGCGTGATGAACGTGACCCCGCAAGGCCGGGTGCTCCCTTGCCATGCGTCGGAGTCGGTTCCGGGCCTCGAGTTTGACAACGTCAAAGACAGGCGTTTAGCGGACATCTGGCTCAACGGTCAGGCGTTCCAGAAATACCGCGGCACCAGTTGGATGAAGGAACCATGCCGGGGCTGCCCCCGTGCCGAGATCGACTTTGGCGGTTGCCGTTGCCAGGCCATGGCCTTCACCGGCGACCCGGCGAACACCGATCCGGCCTGCAAGCTCTCACCCTACCATCAGGCCTTTGTCGCCGCCGCCGAGGCTGAGAGTGCGGTCACCGAACCTCCGCCGTTCGTCTACCGCCGCATGAGCCCGGCAAAGGTCACCGCCGCCGAGTAACAGCCATTAATCGGCCCTAATCCGATCTCGCAACGCAAAGGTAATCGCCTGAAGTTTTCCCCCGGGTGCGGCATTCTGTTCGGCTCTGGTTCAGAAAAAAAATGGCAACTTCCCGTGACTAAGTTATGAGTGGCAGCGTTTCTAATCGTTCTAGTTCTAAGAAATGCCGCTCAGGCGAAACGGGAAGGAAAGATAGAATGCGCAAGTGGGTTCTGGCGATCGCGTTGATCGCAGCAGTTCCGACCGCCGCCATGTCCGCTGACGCGGAAGCCGGCAAGACGGTCTTCAATAAGTGCAAAGCCTGCCACCAGGTCGATAAAAACGGCGTTGGCCCTCATCTTGGTGGCGTCGTTGGCCGCAAGGCCGCGTCGGTTGCCGACTACAACTATTCCGACGCCCTGAAGAAGTCGGGCATCACCTGGGACGAAGCAGCGCTCGACAAGTGGCTGCAGGGCCCGGCCAAGGACGTTCCCGGCACCAAGATGATCTTCGCCGGCGTCAAGGACGAAGGCGATCGCGCCAACCTCATCGAATATCTCAAGACGCTGAAGTAAAACCCACCGTCTTATTTCTGTTTGATGGAAGCGCCGCGTTGACGAAAGTCGCGCGGCGTTTTCGTTTCGATGGTGCCCGATCCTTAGATCGGCTGAACCTCGCGTCTGTCGAGTTTTTCCAACATCGCATCAATCGTCCGGCCGTTGAGCTTGAGCTCCGGCGCAATATCCTTGAGCGGAACCAGCACGAATGCGCGCTCGGCAATGAGTGGATGCGGAACGGTGAGATCCGGGTCGGCAATCTCGAGATCCCGGAACGTCAGGATATCGACATCGATGATGCGCGGTCCCCATCGGAGGGTACGAACGCGCCCCATGTCGTTTTCAACGGCTTGGCACTGTTTCAGCAATTCGTGCGGCGAAAGCCCGGTTTGAACGGCCACACACGCATTGACGAACCAGTCCTGATC
>JAEWCT010000389.1 GCA_023390485.1 Pseudomonadota bacterium | reverse complement strand
ACCAAGGACGGTGTGACGGTCGCGAAGGAGATCGAACTCGAAGACAAGTTCGAGAACATGGGCGCGCAGATGCTCAAAGAGGTCGCTTCGAAGACGGCCGACCTCGCCGGCGACGGCACGACGACGGCAACGGTTCTCGCGCAGGCGATCGTTCGCGAAGGCGCGAAGTCGGTTGCAGCCGGCGCCAACCCGATGGACCTGAAGCGCGGTGTCGATCTTGCGGTTCAGAGCATCGTCGAAGACCTCAAGACGAACTCGAAGAAGGTCACGAAGGACCAGATCGCTCAGGTCGGCACGATCTCGGCGAACGGCGACGAAGTCGTCGGCAAGAAGATCGCGGAAGCGATGGACAAGGTCGGCTCGGAAGGCGTGATCACGGTCGAGGAATCCAAGACCCTCGATTTCGAACTCGATGTCGTCGAAGGCATGCAGTTCGATCGCGGCTATCTCTCGCCGTACTTCATCACCAATGCCGACAAGATGATTGCCGAGCTCGAGAGCCCCTACATTCTCATTCACGAGAAGAAGCTCTCGGGTCTGCAGGCTATGCTTCCGGTTCTCGAAGCCGTCGTGCAGTCGGGCAAGCCGCTCCTCATCATCGCTGAAGATGTCGAAGGCGAAGCTCTCGCAACGCTCGTCGTCAACAAGCTGCGCGGTGGCCTCAAGGTTGCTGCCGTGAAGGCTCCGGGCTTCGGCGATCGCCGCAAGGCCATGCTCGAGGACATCGCTGTTCTCACGGGCGGCACGGTGATCTCGGAAGATCTCGGCATCAAGCTCGAGACCGTTACGCTGCAGATGCTCGGCCGCGCCAAGAAGGTGACGATCGACAAGGAAAACACCACGATTGTCGACGGTTCGGGCAAGAAGGCCGACATCGAAGCGCGCGTGAAGCAGATCAAGGCGCAGATCGAGGAAACGTCCTCCGACTACGACCGTGAGAAGCTGCAGGAGCGTCTTGCCAAGCTTGCTGGCGGCGTTGCCGTCATCAAGGTCGGCGGCGCGACGGAAGTCGAAGTCAAGGAACGCAAGGATCGCGTCGACGACGCGCTGCACGCGACCCGCGCAGCCGTTGAAGAAGGCATCGTCCCTGGCGGCGGCGTCGCTCTGCTTCGTGCAGTCAAGGCGCTCGACGCCCTGAAGCCCGAGAACGACGACCAGAAGGTCGGCATCAACATCGTTCGCAAGGCGCTGCAGGCTCCGGCTCGTCAGATCGCAGCTAACGCTGGTGAAGATGGCTCGGTCATCGTCGGCAAGATCCTCGAGAACTCGACCTACGCATACGGCTACAATGCTCAGTCGCATGAGTACGGCGATCTCTATAAGCAGGGCGTCATCGACCCGACGAAGGTCGTGCGTTGCGCGCTTCAGGACGCCGCTTCGGTCTCGGGTCTCTTGATCACGACGGAAGCAATGATCGCCGATGTGCCGAAGAAGGACGCCGGCCACTCGCACGGCGCTCCCGGCGGCGGCATGGGCGGAATGGGCGGCATGGACTTCTAAGTCCGTCGCTCTCAGGCGAATGAAAAAAATGCCGTCGCGGAATCTCCGCGGCGGCTTTTTTGTTGAGGGGGGAGGGACGTAAGCCCGTTAGTCGATCACGAACCGGTTTTCGAGAGGTTCGCCGTTCGGCCAGAACGCAATGTCTTTTTTTGCATCCAGGACCTTGTCGCCGTCGACGTCCTTATAGAGGCTCGCCCACACCGCCGAGCCCGGCGCTATGCGGTCCTGGATCTTGACACTAACGTCGTTGTGATTGCCCTTCGGCAGCGCGGTGAAGCCGAGGACTTTTGCAGCGCGCTTGCCGTCCTGGTCGGCAAAGACCGCGACGTAACCATTCTCCGGCAAATAGGCATAACTGATAGAGACCGCGTCGCCTTTGAGCTTTTGGTTGAAGGCAAGGACGGAGGCGGGAGCCTGAGCGGTTGCTTCCTGGTTGGCCGGCTGGTCGGTCATGGCGACCGCTGGGTGAGCAGCGAGTGCGATGAACGCGGCAGCAACGGCCGACAGAACGAATTGAGATTTGGGGGCGTGAGGCATGGGCGTCTCCAAATTTGGTTCGTGGTTTGAGGGGCGCTTAGGTGCGCTTTTTCCATCTGGGGACAATCGCGAGGATTTCACCGTTCGGTTACTTCACGGCCGGTCACGTTATGTTCAGGAAAATTCATCGCGAAAAAGCTTGTTACGGCGGCGCGCTCCGCAAAACCTAGCATTGAGCCCCCGATCTCATACCCGCAGAAGGAGTGAGAGGAATCGGCTAATGCATTGAAAAATGCCGGTCGCCATTTGCTCGCCATGAGTTCTCGTGATGTATCCGGGGCAATTTTTCGCGGAACTTCCTGATGCTTTTTTCCTTTTGGTCCGGCGGCGTGACTTGGATGGAACGCCTCTGTGTTGCGTCGGCCAAGGCCGTCGGTGAAGAGATCACCGTTTTCACTTATGAAGATCCCGACAAGCTTTCCGCCAAGCTCGGGTGCCGCGTTCTGGACGCCGCCTCCGTTTTCAGCGCGTCCGACAGGGAGGAGGTTCTTCGGCTGGGCGTCCCGCACTTTTCCGATTTCTTCCGGCTCGAGGGCATGGCGCGAGGATGCGGGACCTGGACCGATCTCGATGTGATCTACATTCGGCCGCTTCCCAAATCCGAATATGTTTTCGGCTGGCAGAACGAGGATCGGATCGGCAATTCCGTGCTGGGTCTGCCGCCGGACAGCGAACTTCTCAATCGATACCTGGCGTTTTGCCGTAAGCGGCCGATGCGTCGCTTCGTGATGCCCTGGATGCCGTGGCCGACGAAATGCAGCCGGCTCATCAAGGGCATCGGGGCCGCGGCAATTGGGGTTCGTGTGCCCGCGCCGAAGTACGGGCCGGCGGCGCTGACCTATTTCGCCGAGCGTTGCGGTGTCGATCGCCATGCGCTGCCGACGAAGGTTCTTTACCCGCTGCCAATCAGGGGGCCGGCCATCACACGCGTCTTCGAGCCGGGATTCATCGAGTCGCTCATTACACCGGAGACGGTGTGCGTCCACCTTTGGCGATCGACCTTCTACGGCGTCAATGGAGGCGCCCTGCCGAAGACAGGCTGGCTTGCCGAACGCCTCGACGCGCTGCTTCCCGCGATCAAGGAAACGGCGGACAGTCGGTAGGGCGGTCAGTCGCTAGACGCCCTTCGACATCGCTTCCAGAAAGCTTTTGAAGCGGCGCTATCGGCTTCGCTCGGATGTTCCTTGGCGAACTGATCGAGCTTGCCCGCGTTGCGGGCTTCTTCGAGCGAGAGGTATTTGCCTCTAGACATTGCTCTCCTCCGGCTGGCTCTGATCGTCTCCGGCGATTGCTAAGAGCGCAGCAATCGCTTTTCTCAAATCCTCTTCTCCGATTTCCAACTTTTCAATTCGAGTGTTTTCGTAACGGTGCTTCAGAAAGGCCACGCCGTTTTCGACTTCCATGCTGTATGTGTGACGCCATTTTGCCCATGGAAATTGCTTCACGTTCCGGGATGGTGGTTCAACACCGTAGATCGGAGCGCGTTCCCAAAGGGCATTGCAATGCCACCCCAAACGCCCGTCTGGCGTATTGTCGAACATCTTATCGAATGTAGGGATGATAGTATGCTCGGTCTGCTCCAAGCACCGGGTCGCAGCCTCGATGAGCGGGATTTTTGTGGCACCGCTGTTGGAGTTCTTCACCCCCCCAAGCGTCGCCGTTTCCACCCGCATTATGAAGATGCGAGATGACTGTATTCTCTCTGGGTTTCGGTATAGCCTCACGCCTCCCCATAAGGGCATCTCAAGCTGCACCGTTGCGGACTCGTGCGATGCCAAGACGATAGCCAGGTCTTCAAAAAGTAGCTGTACCGATTTCGCATCTGTCACAGATTGCAATATTTCGGTGAATTCGTGCGGGATGCGTTGTTCGAGGACGAAGAATATCTCTGTCGCATCAGCTAGATTCTCGGTCTTCGCTCTCTCTGCTAAGATAAGCGGTGGCGGGAGCATTCCCAACTTGCGAACAGTGCCATCGGACTGAAGCCCCAACTCGATTTTACCCTTTACGCGATGCAGCCATAAGGAATGTCCGGTAGCATTAAAACAACGACCCCAAATTTCTATAATCTGTTCTGTGGCCAGCCTATTCGCGTCAACGCCCATTTCTCCAACGTACAGCCTTGTCGCAAGATTGGTTGGAGGGACGTGTGCAACGCCGCTGGAACTGGCTCTTTCGCCTTTTGTGTGCCCCGCCTCCGCCATCCATTGTTTTCGCGCCCAGCCCGCGAGCCATGCGCAGGCTGCTAATATGACGACAAGGAGAAATGACAGAGCAATATAAACAAGCAGCCATCCTACGCTGGATAGGTTCGGGGCATAAGTTTGCATTGCGGCCCACCTCGTCATGAGGCCAGCCACCACAAGGACGAAAAACTGCCAAGCGAGATACGCCTGCCACGGGAGTGCTAGAGCCTTCCCCACCCATCCCCATCGACCGAAGATTCGTCGCGCCTTGATCCAGTCCATCCAGGTCCCCGAATCTGATGCTGCCCCATCACAGCACCTCTGCGAGTTGAGGCCAAACCGATATCTACGCTGACCGGCCTCCCTCACAATTTATAGCTGTGTACAGTCTGTCGCAGCTGTTCGCGTCCGGCAGAATTCCTGTACATTTATTCTTGCGCATTACTGCAAAATCTGAAGACGAGCGTCCGCATGAACAGTCATGCGCAGGCGAAGGGGATGCTTATTCTCTAAACATGAAGACAAGGGGAAGAATAGATGTCGGCCGATATCCTGTCCAAGCTCAAGACGTTACACGACGATGTTCGAGCGCGCATTGAGGCGTCATCGGACTTCAAGGCCATGAAAGCTGTCGAGCGAGCCATCGGCGAGCTTTCGGAAGTTGTGGTCGAGACAACGGCTCCACACAGCGAACCTGCTGCCGCCGAACCGGCAGCGGAGGCAGCCCCAGAGGTTGTGTCTGAAGCGGCCGTGGAGGCTGTTCCAGAGGCTGCTCCAGAGGCTGCGCCACCGGCCGCAGAAGAGCCTGTGGCTGCGGAGGCTCCAGCGGAGGCAGCAGAAGCGGCGGCGGCAGAAGCCGCTCCTGAGTCTGCTGCGGTTGAGGTGACGGAGGCTGTCGAGGCAGCACCGGAGGCCGCGGCCGAAGAGGCTCCGGCGGCAGAGGCGCCTGCGGAGGCTGCTGCAGAAGAGGCTCCTGCAGCGGAGGCACCTGCCGAAGCTGCTGCCGAAGCCGCTACCGAGGTTCTGGCCACTGAAGCCGTAGCGGAGGAAGCGGCGACAGCGCCTGAGGCTACGGCTTCGGAGGCTGCTGTCGAAGAGACTCCGGCTGCCCAAGCTGCAACAGCCGAAGCCCCAGCGGCAGAACCCGCTGCGGAAGCGGTTGCGTCCGAGACCGCCGAAGCCGCGGAAGCTCCAAAGGCTCCGATCGAAATCCCGGCCGAAGACAAGCCGTTGGTCGCGGCGATCGTCGCGAACGGGGCGGCGACGCCGTCTGATGCCGCCACGACAACTTCAAGTGCTTCTTAAGGGAACTTCGGGGTCACTCTCACGACGGAAGCCCCGGCAGGGAGAGCCGGGGCTTTTGCGCAGATGCGAAACGAGCGAGAGCACGCGCGAAGTTGGTGGGAACCTCGCGGGCGATACTGAATTCGAGGGTTGAGAGCAGACGACGGAGTTTCGTCGAAGATCGAAGATTGACCGGACAGCCGAGGAGGCTCACCCATGAATGCGGTCGAAATTCATGATCATGCCCGCAAACTCTATGGATCCCGTGGACCCAAAGCGCTGGCGGAAGCGGCGGAGATGGTGCGCCGGTACGCTCAAAGCGGAGACAAGGGACGCGCCGAAGATTGGCGGCGCATTCAAGCGGCGCTGAAGGAGCTCGTCGGGCCAAGGGTCAGCTGAGTGCCGGCGAAAATTTTTCCGATCAGGTGTGCTTAACGCCGATGCGGGCGAGCGCCGAATAATCGTAGCGGCCTTGATTGAAGGTTGCGGTGCGGCCGTGACGCCTTGCCGTTTCGCGCGTGACGGTTTCGAGATCGAGCCGCGGCGTGACGCTGAAACGGGTGAGCCACGCGCGCATCGCTTTGCGCGGAAGCGCATGCATCGATTGCATGGAGCCGAAATCGACAATGTGCAGCTCTCCGCGCGGGGCGAGCTGCGAGACGGCGCGGTCGATCACTTCTTCCCAGGGCGGAATCATCGAAAGCGCGTAGGAGATGAAAATCCGGTCGAACTTTCTGACGCCGAAGAGTTCCGCGGGCGAAAATGTCGTGGCGTCGGCTTGCGCGACTGAGATGGCGTCGCGGGCGCCGCTGCGTTCGATGGCGGCGCGCGCGGTCTTCAGCATCTCTTCGGAGACGTCGAGGCCGTAGAACTGCACCGCGGGATAAAGGTTCGCGGCGCGAAGCAGATTGCGCGCCGTGCCGCAGCCGATCTCAAGCACCGATCCGGCGACCGGGGGATTGATCTCTTCGATCAGCTGGTCGCGGCCGAGGAGATAGTAGCGGCGCGTGAGGTCGTAGATGTAGCGCTGATGGCGATACATTCCATCCATCGCGCTCGCGGCCGTATCGGTCATCGCGGCGGTCACGCGGTTTTGACGTAGAGATGGAAGCCGCCGTAGATCGCGGAACGATCCTTGCTGTGGATCTCGGCCGACTTCGCGACGTCGTAGGTCCACTGGCTGAGAATGGCGTCCGAGACACGGCCAGGGAGAATGCTTTCCTCGCCCGCGGTGCGGAAGATGACGCGCGCGCCGGCGCGAGCGGTCCGCGTGATCTCGCGCCAGAGCGAATTCAGCGCGGCGTCGTCCATCCAGTCCTGGGCGTCGAGCAGCACGTAACGGTCGAGGCTGTCTGCCGGTTCGTTCGAGAGAAAGCGGATCATGTTGTCGTGGACGACTTCGACCCGGCTGGCGCGGGCTTTGACGGCCATGAAATTCGCTTTGTCGAGATACGGCGGGCAGGAGCCTTCGCCTTGTGCCGCGTAGCGCCGGCCGAACGCCTGCCAGGCGAAATAATTGTCCTTGAGGTCGAAGCCGGTCGCCAAGCGCTCGGCGCGTTCCTTCAGGACATCGGCCATCGGCCGCGTGTTGCCGTTCGACAGTGCATCGTATTGCACCGGCGGGATTCCCAGGCCGAAGAGCGAGGCGCGGTTGGACGTGATCCAGCGCAACACCGGATGATTGAAAGCCGGCGCGATTTCGCGGGCGAAGATTTCGCGCTGCTCTTCGATGTTGCGGGCCTCGAGAATACGTTTCGGGTTTGCGCCGAAGACGCGGGCGGCGAGATGTCCGGTCGCGATGAAGCGTCCGAGCAATCCGTAATGATAGAAGTTGCGGGCGAACCGCGTGATGCGGCGGCGTCCCGTCAGATCGCGCCCTTCCCAATAGCTCCGCGTATCCGCGTCGAGATGCTGTGCGATCAGATCGTTATAGAGGTGGACATTGCGGCGATCGTTGGCGGCGCCGAAAAAGCGAAAGAACGTCGCGTGGTTCGGCAGGTGCTGAGCGGCGGCGAGTTTCAGCTTGAGCAACGCGATGTGCGTTTCATTGAGATCGATCGCGTAGATGCGCGCCGGATTGCCGGTGAGATAGCTCATGACGTTGCAACCGCCCGAGGCGATCGTGAGCATGCGGCTTTGCGGGGTGAGCTCGAGGGCCTCCATGTCGGCGCGCGGATCTTCCCAGATCTGCGGGTAGACCATCGAGCGGAACGCAAACGTGAAGGTGCGCTCGAGAATGCCAGCCAAGCTCAGCGCGCTGTTCTGATGAACCGCTTCGCTCAATAGATCGGTGCTCGCCGGCTCAAAAACTTTTGCGGTGACGTTCAATGGAGATCTCCGTTCGCCGGGGCTTGTCGCTGCCGGACGTGATGCCGCTTATGCCGCTTCGATGAACCAACGGCCCGAAGGCGCCTGCGAACCGCGGACGGCCATGTGCTCTTTCCAACGAATGATTTCGAATTGGCCGTCGAAGCGCTCGCCGATGGCGGTGCAGCTTTCGACCCAATCGCCGCAATTCAGATAGTGGATGCCGTCGATCATGCGTTCGTTGGCGTGGTGGATGTGGCCGCAGATGAGACCATGCGTCTCGCGGCGGCGCGCTTCTCCCGCAAGAGCTTCTTCGAACTCACCGATGTAATTGACGGCGCTTTTCACTTTGTGTTTCAGGAACGCCGATAGCGACCAGTGGCCGAGGCCGAGCATGCGGCGCATGAAGTTCAGCGGCACGTTCATCGCGAGAGCCGCGTCGTAGGAGCGATCGCCGAGGAACGCCAGCCAGCGGGCATAGCGGACGACGACATCGAATTCGTCGCCGTGCAGAACGAGATAGCGCTTGCCGTTGGCGCCTTCGTGAATGGCGTCGCGGCGAAGTTCAACGCCGCCGAAGTTCATGCCGGTATAGTCGCGCAAGCCGTCATCGTGATTGCCGGGGATGAAAACAACGCGCGTCCCCTTGCGCGATTTGCGCAGCAATTTCTGCAGGACATCGTTATGGCTCTGCGGCCAGTGCGGACCGCGGCGCACCTTCCAGAAATCGACGATGTCGCCGACCAGGTAGAGTTCCTGACATTCAACGCGTTTCAGGAAGTCGAGAAGGGCTGTCGCTTGCGAATTGCGCATCCCCAGGTGGATGTCGGAAATGAAGACTGCTCGGTATTCGATGTGTTCCGGGTTCGGTGCGCTCAAGGTCAGCCCCCAGTCAGTACGCTTTCCATAAAAGCGTCTTAGCTTTCATGTAAAACGTAGGACGGGATTCATGTTACAGGCGTGTGACGACAGCCTGCGGCAGCTTCAAATGCGCTCGCAAGGAAATAGGTGCTCCCCCGGATTTACCAAGATCCGCGGATGAAATTTTTATCCGACACCGTGTTTCAACTGCTACTTGGCTTCGTCCGCACACTTCGGAACCGGCCCCAAAACGGGGGCCGGCACGGTGCGGACTTTGCGTTCGCTTAGCGGCGCTCGCTGAATTTAGAGTTCTATTCTTTGTGAGATGCGTTCCCAGGCGAACAACAGAGCTGTGTCGACGGCGCCGACGAGAAGAAAGGCCAGCGCGATCGGATACGTCGATGATTCGGGCAACCCGAGATCGGTTCCGCGTGTCGAAACGGCGAGTGCTGCGATAAGGCTGAGAAGGGCGAGTACGGCGAAGACAACTTGGACGAATTTCAACGAACGTTCACGTTCGCGACGGATGGTGTCCATCAAGGGTTTTCCTCAACGCAATACAAGAGCTGACCCGCAACGGGCGGGAACTTAGCTTGAGCAAAAGCCGAGGTGAAGTGAAATTTGACGGATAGCTATGCAAGTGCCTTCGCCGCCAGATCTTTGAGCACACTGCGCTGCAGTTCGGCATCAGTGGGGAAATTATTCCCTATCCACCAATTCTCGAAAGACTGAAGCACGTTACCGATGACTGGTCCGGGTGCGATGCCGAGCGCGACGACATCGCCGCCTGAGACGGGCAATTTGGGAGCGGTCCAGCGATCCGGCAGCAGCGCTCTTGCGCGCCAGTTTTGCGAACTGGGCGGAGCTTCGGAGCGCGCCCAGGCAAGGAGAACCGCGCGCTTGAAGTTTTCCGGGCCGAGTTTGTAAAGGGCGGCGCGGCCCACCGCTTCAGACGTCTCCGGATCGATGCCGGGTTCGCTCGCGAAAACGGTCGCGATGCGAGAAGCTTCTGCGTTCGAGAGCCTCAGCTGTTCGGCGAGAAAGGTCTCGTCGCCGGGATGGATGACGGCGAGCGCGGCGAGGCGCGTTATCGGATCGGGCGTTTCGCCGAGGCCCGCCTCGATAGCGGCGAGACGCGCGAAACGATCCGGCTCGATGAGCGTGCGAATTGCGAGTTGCAAGATGCCGGCTTTGTACATGACGCCAAGAACTTCCGGCGCGTCCGGTGCGGCGAGAAGCTTCAGCATTTCAGCACGAATGCGTTCGGCGGAGAGAAGGACGATGCTATCCTTCAATTCTTCCGCAGCCGCGAGGCCCGTGGGATCGATCTGGCCGTTGCCGTATTGGGCGCTGAAGCGGAAAAAGCGCAGAATGCGCAGGAAATCTTCGCGTATTCGCTGCTTCGCGTCGC
>JAEWCT010000363.1 GCA_023390485.1 Pseudomonadota bacterium | reverse complement strand
TGTTGTCGGTCGCGCGGACGGCGTGCTGAAGATCGGCCACCGTTCCGGGGCGCCACATGTGCGCCTCGCCGCGGATGCGATAAGCGTATTCGCCGCCGACTTCGAGCGCGTTGGCGAGCACCGGCACGTCGCCGAACGCCGCCTTGTGACGTTCGACCGTTTCGCGTGCGATCTCGCGCAGGCCGACGCCTTCGACCTGGGTGTGGGTTCCTGTGAAGTAGCGATCGACGAAGCTCGACCGCAGGCCGACGGCGTCGAAGATCTGGGCGCCGCAATAGGACTGGTAGGTCGAGATGCCCATCTTCGCCATGACCTTCAGCATGGCTTTGCCGATGGCCTTGATGAAGCGCTTCTTCACCATTTCCGGAGTCGTTCCCTCGGGAAGCTCCGGAAGCATCGTGTAGAGCGTTTCGAATGCGAGATAGGGGTTGATGGCTTCAGCGCCGTAGCCTGCAAGCGTGCAGAACTGATTGATCTCGTGCGCTTCGCCCGTCTCGACGACGAGACCGACAGAGGTTCGAAGCCCCTGCTTGATCAGATGATGATGCACGGCCGACGTTGCGAGCAACGAGGGCAGCGCGATGCGGTCCGGTCCGGCGCGGCGGTCGGACAGAATGATGATGTTGAACTCTTTGGCGCGGACATACTCTTCCGCTTCGGCGCAAATGCCGTCGAGCGCGGGACCCATGCCGCCTTCGCCCTTCTCGGCCGGATAGGTGATGTCGATCGTGATCGATTCGAAATCGTTGTCCTTCACGGCACCGATGCCGCGGACGCGCTCAAGGTCTTCGTTCGTCAGGATCGGCTGGTCGACCTCGAGGCGCTTCTGCTTCGAGGTGCCCTGAAGATCGAGAATGTTCGGACGCGGACCGATGAACGAGACGAGGCTCATCACCAGCTCTTCGCGGATCGAGTCGATCGGCGGGTTCGTGACCTGCGCGAAGTTCTGCTTGAAGTAGGTGTGCAGCAGCTTCGACTTCGACGAGAGCGCCGAGATCGGTGTGTCGGTTCCCATCGAGCCGGTGGCTTCCTCGCCCTTCTCCGCCATCGGCGTCAGCAGGAACTTGATGCTTTCCTGCGTGTAGCCGAACGATTGCTGGAGATCGAGCAGCGCGACGTTCGATTTCGCCGCCGCGGCGCCCTTCGCCGGGAGAGGCAGGTCCGAAACCTTGATCTGCGTCCGCTTCAGCCACGTCTCGTAGGGGTGGCTGGCGGCGATTTCCGCTTTCAGCTCCTCATCGGAGATGATGCAACCCTTGTCGAGGTCGATCAGCAGCATCTTGCCGGGCTGCAGGCGCCACTTCTTGACGATGCTTTCCTCGGCGACGGGCAGCACGCCCGACTCCGACGACATGATGACGGTGTCGTCCTTGGTGACGAGATAGCGGGCGGGGCGCAGACCGTTGCGATCGAGCGTGGCGCCGATCTGGCGGCCGTCGGTGAAGGCCATCGCCGCCGGGCCGTCCCACGGCTCCATCAAGCAGGCATGATATTCGTAGAAGGCGCGGCGCTTGGTATCCATCGTCGGATTGCCGGCCCAGGCTTCCGGGATCAGCATCATCGCAGCGTGCGAGAGGCTGTAGCCGCCCATCACGAGGAACTCGAGCGCGTTGTCGAAGCAGGCCGTGTCGGACTGGCCTTCATAGGAAATCGGCCACAGCTTCGAGATGCGGTCGCCGAAAAGCGGCGAGGATACGGACGCCTGGCGCGCGGCCATCCAGTTGACGTTGCCACGCAGCGTGTTGATTTCGCCGTTATGCGCGACCATCCGGTAGGGATGGGCAAGCTTCCAGGACGGGAAGGTATTGGTCGAGAAGCGCTGGTGCACGAGCGCGAGCGCCGACTCCAGGCGCGGATCGGAAAGGTCCTTGTAGTAGGCCTTCACCTGGTACGACAGGAACATGCCCTTGTAGACGACCGTGCGCGTCGAGAGCGAAACGGTGTAGTGCCCGATGTCGCGACCCTTGTAGGCGTCGTGAATGGCATTCGAGACGACCTTGCGAACGGTATAGAGGTGACGCTCGAACTGTTCCTGGTCGTCCATCGAGGCGGGACGGCGGACGAATACCTGCCGCTGCACCGGCTCGACGTCGCGTACCATGGTCGAGAGACAGCTGTTGTCGACCGGCACGGTGCGCCAGCCGATCAGCTCCAGACCTTCTTCCTTGAGGCAGCGCGCCCAGACGCGTTCGCAGTGGGTCCGAAGGCGCTCGTCGCGGGGCATGAAGACCTGACCGACGGCATAATGGCCGGGTGCCGGCAATTCGAAGCCCGCGGATTTGGTCTCGGCCGCCAGGAAGTCATGTGGAATTTGAATGAGGATGCCGGCGCCGTCGCCCGACAGAGGATCGGCACCCACGGCGCCGCGGTGCTCGAGGTTCTCGAGAATCTTCAGTGCACCCTCGACGATGGCGTGCGACTTGCGCCCCTTGAGGTTCGCAATGAAGCCGACGCCGCATGCGTCGCGTTCAAGAGCCGGATCAAAAAGACCTTCCGCCGCCGGACGGCTTCCGTCGCCGATTTCGTCTTCCAGCGGAGACAGGTAACCTTCGCTCATCTGTTGCCTCGTATGGCCAGTGGCCTGAATTTCTGAACTTCGGTATGGTAGGACGCCAATTTAAGGCGCGGCTCATTCAATGTTTTGTGCAGCGCTACGCCACCGGAGGAGACCACCCGTCACGCGTAGCGCGGGCGCTTTCGGTCACTTCGGGCCAGCGCGCTGCGGCGTACCGCATGACGCCCGCGGCCGAACGCGCGGCTCTGCAAACCGCTTATCCTGCTTTCGAACACCAAAGTATCTCCCACGCCACGACCGGCCGCAAAGCAATGCCTCGGCCGATCGCGTAACGTCCGAACCGTTCTCCGTGCTCGCCCCATTGGCGCACAAAGGACAGCAGTATTGACCTAATCTAGCGAATACTACAGATTTGGCACTGCGGCACAAGCGGTAAGACGGGGCGCGTAACGCAATCGTTTCCGGCAAGGTTCGGGACGCCACTCGGCAACAATATTTCTTCAGAGCACGACTTACGGCAAACGGCAGCCGCGCGGGGGCGCAGCTGCCGTATCAAAGGTCTCATTAATCGTTGCCGAAAAGGCCTTTAGGCGGCCTTGGCCTCGATCTGCTGGACGGCGCCGGACGTGCCGATCGCGATCGTGCGCGGCTTCTTGCTCTCTGGGACGTTGCGGACGAGCTCGACGTGGAGCAGTCCATTCTCGAACGCCGCGCCGGTCACATCGACATGGTCGGCAAGCTGGAATCGGCGCTCGAACGCGCGGGCCGCGATGCCACGATGCAGGTAAGTTTTTTCGCCCGTTTCAGCGGCTTTTTCGCCGGCGATCAAAAGCGTCTGTTCCTTGACCTCGATCTTCAGCTCGCCTTGCGAGAAGCCGGCAACCGCCAACGTGATCCGGTACGCGTTCTCGCCGGTACGTTCGATATTATATGGCGGGTAGGTGGATTCGCTGTCGAAACCTGTGGACTGATCCAAAAGCTTGAACAGACGATCGAAGCCGATTGCGAACGATAAAAGGGGGCGAATTCTGCGTGTCGCATGACATATCCTCCTAAGAAGCGACATGTGAACCAGCCCGTCGGACTGGCCCTTTCCGTGATGCGGTCCCGCTTTGCGGCAACCGCATGAAACAGGTAGGAAGCGGAACAACGGCTTCAAGAGGGTTTGCCGCCAATATCGTGTGCTAGGCGTTCATCGCGTTACCGGCTCCAGACGCCGGCCCAGCTGCTCAGGCTCAAAGAGAGGTAGATGAAACTCGTTTCGCTCTCGATCAATCCCGTCCCCAGCGGCGCAGAAGTAACGGCCTTTGACGGCTACGACGGACTGAAGCTTCGATGCGCCCTCTGGGAAGCGACGCGCGGACCTTCGCGAGGCACGGTGTGCATCGTGCAGGGCCGCGGCGAGTTCATCGAAAAGTACTTCGAGGTCATCGCCGACTTGCGCCGCCGCGGCTTCGGCGTCG
>JAEWCT010000336.1 GCA_023390485.1 Pseudomonadota bacterium | reverse complement strand
GAATACACGAACTTGCCCGTCACCTGATAGATCTTCATGTGATCCGGGTAGGCGGCGCTTTGACTGCCGTCGTGCAGGGCGCGCACGGTTATCTGACGATCGTTGGAGCCAGGTTCCAAATAGGCGTTTGCGAACTCGATCTGCTCGATCGACGCGCCGCCGCGGTCGTTCATCGAGAGATAGAAGTCTGCGAAGAACGTCTTGTCGGTGTCGTCGATGCGTTCCGCGCGAATGAGGTCTATGTCAGCGTAAAGCGTATCGATCCGCTGCAGGCTCTGATCGCGCAAATGCAGGAATTGCAAAGGAGCGAGCTGACTTTGACCGCGGCCGTGCGGCAGCATGAGGATCATGGGTGTGCGGGCCGCGGCGCGAGATGCAGGCTGGAAAGACCAGTTGTCGAACTGTCCCTTGAAGACGCCGCGGCCGGGCGCATAAGCGGTTCCGAGCTGCTCGATGATCAGCTTGCGAATGTCGGGTATTGCGGCCGTGACCTCGGCTGAGCGCGCCGCCTCCGCGATCAGGCTGACCATATCGGCGTACTGTGTGCCGACAGACAGAGCACGCATATTGTCGTTATCGAGGACGTTGAGCGGGATGTCCTCATCCCGCGGTTTGCAGGTTCCGTCCTTCCAGCCGGGAGCGCTCGCATTCTTCCTGCCCTCGAAGATCCACTGGTCGGGAGACGCCGTGCTCCAGGTGAGTTCGCGCAATCTTTCGCTGTAGACGTCGGGCAACCCGTCCCAGGCGAGCTGATAGGCATCGTTTGGATAGGCGTCTCGCCCCTTGCCTGCCAGCGCATCGATGCGGCCCGACACGAACAGCGGCGGCGTGAAGCCTGCATCCTGGAACTGTTTCGCGACGTCTTGCAAGCGGTCGCCGCCGACGGCCAGGAAGACGATTCCAACGTTCTTGGATTTCAGATCGGCGACCGCAGCAGCGACTTCGGCCGGATCGAGCTTGTCGGCCACGAGTTGCAAACGATGGTCGCCAGTCAGGCCTCCGGCGAGATACTTGTTCAGGCCATCGCCTAGATTGGTGCTGGCGAGTGCGGATTGGATGCCGATGAAGGCCGGCCGCTCGAAATGCGATTGTTTTACAAACTCGGCGATTACGGGCAATCGTTCCTCGTCCTCTGAGGCACGCGTTGTGAAGACATTCGGGTAGTCTTTTATGATGTCGTTCACGGAGATGTCGGACACGAACGGGATGCCGCTTGCTTTCAGCTCTTTGCCGTTCGCATCGAAGGCCGCCTTGGCCCGGGTTGCATTCGAGAGGCCGATCATCGCAATCGTCTGGGGATCGGCGATTGCGGCTGCCAAGTTCTCCGTCGTTTTCTGCTGCGTGCGTTGATCGTCGAGAATGTTTACGAGAATTCTGCGGCCGGCGATGCCGCCATCGCGATTGATGCGGTGTTGGGCAAGCGTCGTGAGGCGCTTGATCGCCTTCAATTGTCCGTTGTCGTAGCAGTCGTCGTTTTTCGTCGTGACGAAGATCTGCATGAGGAGTGGGGGGCGTTGGGCCGCTTCCGCATCTTCTGCTGCGTGCACGGTTGCTGGTGCCATGATGCCGGCGACTGCAAGGGCGGCGCCAACAGCTGCAACGGCACACGTGACCGGCTTCAGACGAAGCGTCTTCGCGAAAATTCCAGACAATATCGATTGCACGTTTCCCACCCGCTATTTCGAGGAACTGGCAATTGCCGCTCGAATTCCCTGTCGCCGCGCCCTGATCGCGTTCGCCAGCCCGGAGCGCTTATAAGGGTTTGCATGAGAGAGGGGGAGAATTTTGGTTTGTATTGGGCGTATTCGCGGTCGGCCGCCGAAATTGTCGATTAGTTCTTTGTGTCGGCTTGATGAAAGCGGCGGGGGATCCGGCGCCGGTGATCGATGTTAACTGCCTTGCGGGCCGGAGACGGGTTCCTTACCCTCCGTTTCCATATTGGTAAGTGTACAGGTGTCACTTTAGACATGCAGAACCGTTCGGCGCCATGGCGGTCGCTCTTTTGGCCGTGGTGGTCGCCCGCCGATCCCCAGGACGTCCGGGCAGCCCGTACGGCGGTCGCCCATTTGAGGCCGGCGGTTGTCATTACGGGCGGGGCGAGCGGCATCGGATTGGCCCTCGCGCGACGCTTTCTCGAAGCCGGCCGTGATACGGTCATTGTCGGACGTAACGCGGCAAAGCTCGACGCCGCGCTGCGGGAGCTCAAGCCTTCGAAGGGCTCAACCGTTACAGCGATCGCGTGCGACGTCAGCCAACCCGACGCGCTGGATGCGATCAATCGGGGCCTCAACGACGCCGGGTTATACCTCGACGTACTCGTCAACAATGCTGGAATGGGATTGGCCGGGCCCTTTCTCAGTCACGCCGAAGCCGATCTTTCGCGCCTGATTGGCATAAATGTCGAGACCGTGACACGTCTGATGCACGCGGTGCTGCCCGATATGCTGGCGCGCCAACGGGGCGGTGTGCTGAACGTCGCGTCGCTCGGGGCGGATGTGCCGGGGCCGAACCAGGCCGCTTACTACGCCAGCAAAGCCTACGTCGTATCGCTGACGGAAGCTGTCGCGAGCGAATATTCCGGCTGCGGGGTCCGGATCTCGGCGCTTCTGCCGGGGCCCGTCGACACGGACTTTCACGAAGAGATGGGTGCCGCGCGTTCGCTTTATCGCCTGTTGGTGCCCTCGATGTCGGCCGACAGGGTGGCGCGCAGTGCCTATCGCGGCTTCATGTTCGGCAATCGGGTCATCGTGCCGGGAATTACCAATATCTTCTTCTATCTGGCGCTCAAGCTATTGCCGCACACGCTGACCGTGCCGCTCGTCTATTGGCTTTTGAGGCGACCGGAAAATTAAGGCCGCATTAATTTCGGCTACGCGGCCTGGAATAATTTGAAATGTTTGCATTATGGCAACCAATTTCGCGCTAAGTGTATACGGGCTCCGGAATGAGGTTTCGCGTATCCGGGGTTCCCGACGCGGCTGCGCTTCGCAGGTTTAAACGGGCTCTTCCGGGCTCGATGGACCGGCGCGTAGCCGCGCTGCATTTTGACGTGGCGATAAGCGTAGCGTGTGAACGCATTTTGCTTTTGTCGCGTCTTCTTCTCGATCAGGCAGCCTGCATTGCTTCCGAGCCGGCCGCCAATGCGGTGCTGACGCTCGCTGCGATACGCTCGACGAAAGAACGCGTCTTTTCGACAACCACGTGACGCTGCTTGTCGAGCGTGACCATGTGATAACTGTCGTCCAGCACAACGAGATCGGCGGGTGCCGCCAGGTTGGCCTGCACATAAACGGCATTGTTCAGGTTTGCGTAATCATCCTCGCGCGAATGGATGATGAGCGTGGGCTGAGCGATCTTGCCGAGGAGTTTTTTTGCCGCCGAGGCGAGGCGGCGATGTTCGAGAACCATCGCGCCGGGGGTTCCGACGGTGCCGAGGTCCGATCCATCGGAGGCTGCAAGCGCGGCGCGGACGAAGTCCCGCACGCGCGGGCATTTTATGCCGAGCGAGGCCGCATCGGGGAACTGCATCAGGTTTGCCATCCAGCGCGAACGAACGAGCGAAAAGAGCTTGGTGTACCAAGGCATCGCCCAGCCGTTGATCCATAGGGTCGGCGAGAAAAGCGCGACGCCCTGGACCTTGTCCCGGTTGTTGGCTGCCAGATGGAGGCCGATCAAGCTGCCGAGGCAGAGGCCGCCGACGATCACCGTATCGCAGTCCTTGCGGATTTCATCGAGTGCCGCTTCGGCGCTGCGGTACCAATCCTGCCACGTCGTTTTGACGATATCCTGGCGCGAGCCGCCGTGTCCGGCGAGGGTCGGGCAATGGACCGTGTAGCCAGCCCGGGCGAGGCCCATTGCGACGAAGCGCATTTCGGCAGGCGTGCCGCAGAGACCGTGGATCAGCAACACGCCGACCCTGCCGCCTGCGATGCGGTACGTGGTGTCGCTTGCCGGAGTGGGCGTCAGCTTGGTGATCTCTGCGGACATGGCGTCGTCTCCCTTTGGTCTTCGAGACGAGCTTTAGGTTTAGGAGGGAGGGCGGGGCTGTTCCGCAGGCGACAAGCCGATGGTTTGATGAGGGAAACGCTG
>JAEWCT010000326.1 GCA_023390485.1 Pseudomonadota bacterium | reverse complement strand
GAGTGGAGCGCCACAGCATCGTTACGTAATCCGCGTCGTCGATGCGAGCGAACCGCCCGCAAACCTCACCGGCGCGACGATCATCGCGGCGCGCGGGCCCTTTCGCACGGAAGACGACATCGCGCTTTTCACCCACCACGGCATCCGCCACGTGCTCGCCAAGAACGCGGGCGGCGACGCCACATATTCCAAGATCGAAGCCGCGGGCCAACTCGGCATCAAGGTGCACATGGTTCGCCGCCCCGCGATCGGCTTGCGACCGACCGTGACGTCGGTGGAGGAAGCGCTGGCCTGGATCGAAACGCATCGTCATCGTCGCTCCGCGCGCGGCGTATAAACCCACGCGCGCCCATCGGGGGACTTCACCTGACGTGTGGCCTGTGAACCGATGATGACAAGCGTGCGCATATCGCACGGCATATCCGGCGCGCGTGCGAGTGTCGCCACATCGATCTCCTCGTCCGGCCGTCCGACGGCGCGAGCGAAGACGACAATCGTTTCAGGCGGCAGCACCGCACTCAGAATTTCGAACGCCATCCTGATCTGCTGCGGACGAGCCTTCGAAGCAGGGTTGTAGAGCGCGATAACGAAGTCCGCCTCGGCCGCGAGCCGCAAGCGCTTCTCGATCGTCGCCCATGGCTTCAAATTGTCTGAAAGCGAAATGGCGCAAAAGTCATGCCCCAACGGAGCACCGATGCGCGCCGCCGCAGCAAGCATCGCCGTCACGCCCGGCTCGACGCGAATGTCGACACACTCCGCCGACGCCGGATTGCTCTCGACGGCCTCGTACACCGCCGCCGCCATCGCGAAGACACCCGGATCGCCGCCCGAAACGACAACAACGCGGCTTCCGCCCGCTGCGAGTGTCAGCGCCCGCTCGGCTCTCGCCAGTTCTTCGCGATTGTCGGACGCTTCGAGAACCTGCCCTGGCCGCGCCGTGATCCGGTTCACATAGGGTGTATAGCCGAGGATGATATCCGCGGCCGCGACGGCCTCCGTAGCGGCTGGCGTAACCCAGCCTTCCGGCCCGGGTCCGAGACCGGCGATGACGAGCTGCCCCTTCATGAGATGCGCCGCCCACGGCCGCCCGGCAGCAGCACGATCGAGAAATAGGGAACTGCGCAATCGCCGAGGTCGGCAAGCGGCACGATCCGTTCGCCCGGCATCGTTCCCCGCTCGACATAAATGGCATCTTGAAAGCGCCCCGCGTCGCGCAGCGCTTCCTTGATCTTCTGCAGGTTGTGACCGACTTTCATGATGACGGCAGCGTCCGCGCCCTCGAGATGTTTCGCAAGAACGGCGCGATCGAGCGTGCCTGGCAGCACCGCCAATATATCATCGCCGTAGGTGATCGGCGCACGTGCCGCCGTCCAGCATCCTGACATGCCCGTGATGCCGGGTATCACCGTGACCGGATACGCCGACTTGATGCGATCGTACATGTGCAGAAATGATCCGTAGAAGAACGGATCGCCTTCGCAGAGAAGCGCCACGTCGCGCCCAGCACCGAGATGCCCCGCGATCGCCTCCGCACACTCCGCGTAAAACTCGCGGATTGCCGAAACATAACCGTCTTCACGAAAATCGATCTCGGTCGTCACCGGATAATCGAACGCTGCCTCGATGACGGCTCCGGAAATGTACGCGTTCGCAATCGTGCGGGCGTGACCCGGCCGGCCGCTCTTGCGAAAATGCGCGACGACGGGCGCTGCGCCAAGCACGCGCACCGCTTTCAGCGTCATGAGCTCCGGATCTCCCGGCCCAAGACCGACTCCGAACAACGTCCCGGACTTCACCTCGTTCATTCGGCCTCGCTCGCAAGCGCGTTGACGGCTGCTGCGGCCATGGCGCTGCCACCCTTGCGGCCGCGCACGATCGCGAATGGAACGCGCCCGTCGGCGGCTAGCGCCTCCTTCGATTCGATTGCGCCCACAAAACCGACCGGCATGCCGATGACCGCCGCCGGCTTCGGCGCTCCCGCGTTCAGCAACTCGAGAAGACGGAAAAGAGCCGTCGGCGCATTGCCGACGACGACAACGGAACCCGCAAGATGCGGCTTCCATAGCTCCATCGCTGCCGCCGTCCGCGTATTGCCGATCTCGGCGGCAATTTCCGGCACCCTCGGATCGCGAAGGGTGCAGATAACCGGATTTTTTGCTGCGAGGCGCGCCCGCGTGATCCCGTCGGCGACCATCATCGAGTCGCAGAGGATCGGCGCACCCGCAGCCAGGGCCGACATGGCGCTCTGCGCAAATGACAGCGACATGATAATGTCGCGCGCGATTTCGACCATGCCGCACGCGTGGATGATCCGCACGGCCACACGTTCTTCCTCCGGCGAAAAACGCGCGAGATCTGCCTCGGCGCGAATGATCGCAAAGGAGCGCGCGTAAATCGCCGCGCCGTCCCGGATGTAGTCTTGAACCGTCATGATGCGGAGTCCAAAATGAAGCGTGAAACGGCGTTGCCGATATCATCCGCGTCGAGATTTGCCAACGCGGTCGGATCGCCCGGAACGCCGTTGCTAATGAGATCGTAGCGCCCCGCGCGCGCGATAAGCGTGAAATCGGCCGCAGACTGCCGGGCGCAGCCTTTTTCGCAGCCGGAAACGTGAACCGAATAGCCGCTCAACGACCCATTCAGGGCATCGACCAAACGCCGCGCATCGCCGCGTGTATCGGTGGTAGCGTTGCCGCATGCCGGCGAACCAGGGCACACGTCCATCTGCAGCCGGGGATCCTCGGGGACGACGATCAAGCCAATTTTATCGGCCGCCTGGAGAACCCGTTCGGCACTCGCCCGCTCGGCGACTGGAAAAACGAGAATGCGCTGCGGACTTGTAAATACGTCCTTGAGTTTCGCCGACTCTGCGAATTGGCAGAGCAGCAGAAGCTGATCGGCTGTAATGCGCCCAAACGGCAGCCCGATGCCAACTCCGAATACGCGATCCGAACGCGAAAGCATTCCAGCAGACGCCGACCCGATCGCCGCGTCCACCGTTCGCGAAGACGCCTGCAATCCGGCCAATTCGAAAATGCGCCCGGCGCCAAATCGCGCGACGGCATCCTTCATTCTCCGGAGCGCCGGATCTTTGGCAGCAAGCTCCAAGAACACCAGCGCCAGCCGCCGCGCGGCGTCGATGACGTCGCCTTCCGTGACCGCGCACCGGAATTCAGCCACGCCATCGAGGCACAGGTCAAAGCCTTCGCCCATCGCAGCGATCATGATGTCGGCTGCCCGTCCCGCGACCGCCGGCTCGGAGTTTCCAGAAAAGCTGAAACCGAATTTTCCCGGAAGTGCCCAAAGCCGCGGCTCGTCAGCGAGCACGTCTTCAAACCGCGCGGCGACATCGCGCACATTTTGGCGCTCAGGATCGATGCCGCTCAGCGGATCGACGACGACATTCCGCACGGCCTCGACGGCTGCCGAGCGATCGATCAAGTCCGCCGCACGAAGCGCGGTGATCGCATCATCGTAGCTATCGTCCGATACGCCACGCAATTGCAGATTTCCGCGATTGGTAAGGTCGATTTCGCCCGAACCGAAGCGCGCCGCCGCATCCGCAATGGCCGCCAGAGCGGAAATTGAGAAAGTCCCCGCACGCGGTTTGATGCGCACGAGCAGCCCGTCGCCAGAGCGCATCGGCCGAAGCGCTCCTGGACACCATCCCTTTATCAAGTGAGCGGGCGCGGTCATTCGGCGGCCTCGCGCGGCTTGCCTATTCCGGTTTCTAAATCATTGCGGCGCGGCTGCCAAAGCCCTCGCGAAATCGCCTCTGCGAAACGCCGGCGCATCGCTTCCATCGCCGCCGGATTTTCCCGTTCGATGAATGCCGCGACCGCAGGATCGCCGAGATACGCATTGTAGAGCCGCTCAAAGCCACCGTTGTCGACCGCCGATGCCGTCGCGGCGAACGCGAACGCCGCATCGACGCTTTTCGCCATCTCGGCAGCGCCGCGAAAGCCGTGCCGCATCTGACCTTCGATCCAGCGCGAATTGGCGGCGCGGCCGTGAATGACGCGCGCGCATTCTTCTTGGAGCGTCCGGACGCGCGGCGTTTCGGGCGCGGCCGTATCGCCATGATAAAGCGCGACGCCACTGTTGCCGACGGCTGCAGCCGCGGCAGCAAAGCCACCTTCGTGAGCCGCGAAATCGCCGCCGGTTAGCAGATCAATCTCGCTATGGTCCTGCACGTGAACGAACGCGTCCGCGGCCTTGACCCGATCTTTGAAATCTTCACCAGCCTCGTGACCGGCAACATCATTGCGATAGCTGTGCGCCGAACTCTCGAGGTAAGCCCCGCCGAGGTCTTCGCGTTTCGACCAGTCGCCGCGATCGATATGCTGCATAACACCGGAACCGTAACTGCCATCGGCCGGACCGAATATGCGATCGATCCTCCCGTCTCCGACATGCGCCGCACGCAGCGGATTGTCGGCCTCGTCTTCCGATAAACCTGCAACGAGAGAGACGGCACTGTCGAAGAGCGCAAGCTGCGCACCGAACATGTCGCGGAAAAGTCCAGAAATGCGCAACGTCACATCTACGCGCGGGCGGCCGAGTCCGGCCAACGCTTCCGTCTCGATCCCCGTAACGCGATAGGAGCGATGGTCCCACACCGGGCGAACGCCGAGCAAAGCCAGCGCCGTCGCAAGCTCTTCCCCGCCCGTGCGCAGCGTCGCGCTGCCCCAAAGATCGAGCACGATGGCGCGCGGCCAGTCGCCGTGATCGCCGACGTAACGATCGAGAATAGCCTTGGCGGCGCGCCTTCCGTTCGCCCAGGCAGTCGGCGTCGGCACGCTTCGCGGATCGACACTGAAGAGATTGCGCCCGGTAGGCAGCACATCGGACCGCCCGCGACTCGGCGCGCCCGCCGGCCCCGGCTCGATGAACTTTCCATCGAGCGCGCGGACGATGGCATCGAGTTCGGTATCATCGATGACATGCAGACCGTCACGGATCGCCAGCTCTTTCACGTCGCAGAGAAATGCGTCGATGCGCATCAGAGCGTCGCTTGGTGACATGCCGGCTTCGAGACCGCAGCGCTCCGCAATCCCGGCGCGAAAAGCGGCATCGACAATCTGCCCGGACAAAGCCTTTCGCCGCCGCGGATCAAGTCCATCGGCGGAA
>JAEWCT010000295.1 GCA_023390485.1 Pseudomonadota bacterium | reverse complement strand
CCCTTATCATCCCGGCCAAGCGCAGCGCAGAGCCGCCGTCAGCTCGTCGCCTTATCGATGTTGCAAGTTGCATCGCCAGCGCGCTCGAAGTTGGCTTCTAGCGGAAACGAGCGCCGAAAGAGCATCAGTTCGGGTCCCGTATCGCCGAGAAGATGGAGCTGAACGGTTTTGCTTTCCGTATCGGCCGAGTACCAAGCTTCGACCGTATACGGGGCCGAGCCTTTCGCGAGTTCGAGCTTGCCCTTGAAGGCGCTATTACCCTGGGCGGCGTCGGCTGCGAGATGGACGGCGACCGCGCCACAGGACTTGTCATCCTTGATGGCGATGCCGCACCAGCCTTCCTTGCATGCAACGATATCGTAGGTCAGGCCGCAGCCATCGGCGCCGCAGTCCTGCGCGTCCTTGCCCCGGCCGTAGCCGTAGTAGCGGCCGACCCATCGTCCGGCGAGCGAGACAGTGACGGCGGCGGATTCATCGGCCTTTGTGGCGATGGCTTCGTCCGCCGCCGCAGAGCCGCCAAATCCAGAGGCCATGATGCCTGCCGCAATGACCGATATCGCGACAACGATTCCTGCTGCAGTTCGCGCGAAACGCTCGCGCACTTTGCCTTTGGTCATGCCGTCGACGCTCATTCTTCGCGTTGCCATTCTGCTGATCATCGGCTTCCTCGTTATTCCTGTTGGCGCGGTTGCGATCGGATCAGGAACCGGCCTCATACCACTGCCCTTTGAAATGTTCGAACTCGCCGGCCGTGCTCCGATCCTTTTTCCGGCGCACATGCTGTCCTCGGCATTGGCGCTGCTGATCGCTCCGGTCGTCATTGCCGTCAGACATCGCCCTCAGATTCACAGAGCGCTTGGCCGGCTGTTGGGCGTATTTGTGGTGATTGGGGGGCTGACGTCGTTACCTGTCGCCGTCATGAGCCACTCGCCGGTGCTGGCCCGGGCCGGGTTCTTCGTCCAGGGTCTTGTCTGGCTCTATCTCTTCGGGGCGTCTTTTATCGCCATCCGCCAGCGGAATATTTCGCGGCATGCAGATCTGATGATGGCGATGGTTGCGGTGACGACGGGCGCCGTCTGGTTCCGGGTCATCACGGGCACCGCGATTGCCCTCAGCCTGCCGTTCGAGCCAATCTATGCGCTTGCAGCGTGGATCGGCTGGACGGTGCCTTTGTCGATTGTCCTCTTCAGGCCGCGCCTCGTTTCGGCCGTTCTCAAATCGGACAAGCCAACTTGGGCGAGATAGCCGCAGGAGCGGCTCTCGTGGATTTCGGGTCCGTCGTCTACTGTCCGCCCATCGAAAGAGGACGGATATGGCGGATACACTCAAACCCTCGCGCGATATTTCGCGGCTGGTCGAAATCATGGCGGCGCTCAGGACGCCCAAGACCGGCTGCCCTTGGGATCTCGAGCAGACATTCGAAACGATCGCGCCATACACGATCGAGGAAGCTTACGAAGTTGCCGATGCGATTGCACGCAAGGACCTCGTCGACCTGAAGGACGAGCTTGGCGATCTTCTTCTGCAGGTCGTCTATCATTCGCGGATAGCCGAAGAACAAGGCGCGTTCGCGCTCGGCGACGTCGTCCTCTCCTCAACGAAGAAGATGATCCGGCGGCACCCGCACGTGTTCGGCGACGGCGCTGCGCGCGATCCGGCGACCGTCAAATCGACGTGGGAAGAGCTCAAGGCGGCAGAGCGCGCCGAGAAAACGCAGGAGCGTTCGCGGCTACCTGGCGCCGACTCATCATCATCTCACAAGGCGGCGACGCTGGCGGATGTTCCCGTTGGGCTCCCGGCTTTGACGCGGGCCATCAAGTTGCAGGACAAAGCCGCAAGGGTCGGTTTCGATTGGCCCAACCTTCACCCGGTGTTCGAAAAGCTGAAGGAGGAAATTGCCGAGCTGGAGGAGGTCGCGTTCCCGGCCGATCCGCGAGGACCGATTTCCGCTGCATCCTCGCGGCCGGGTGCAAACCAAGACGCTATCAATGAAGAGTTCGGCGATATGCTCTTCGTCATGGCGAATATCGCGCGCCATCTGAAGCTCGACCCCGAAGCGGCTTTGCGAGCGGCCAACGACAAATTCGTCCGGCGTTTTGCGCACATTGAAAAGGCGCTGGGCGAACGCGGGAAATCTCCGTCGCAATCTTCGCTCACTGAAATGGATGCGCTTTGGGACGAGGCGAAGGCGATCGAGAAAAATTAGGCGCCCTTCGCGTTCCGTATCGCCTCGGAGATGTGCTCGGGCCGAAATCCAAGGCCGAGAAGCCGCGCAGGGATGCGAGAGAAAAACGGCAGTCCCGTCATGATGCGGACCAACAGCGGCGGCTTCAGCGGGCCTGTCGCGCCGAGCGTCTTGGCTATCACCATTTTCTGAATGGTGAGTTGCAGACGCTGCGTCGCGCGGGTCGGAAAGTCCCGGCGGGCCTGCACGGCTTCGAGATCTTTGAGCGTCACGCGGCCGGACTTCAGGGGTCCCTGTAACAGATTGGCCGCGGCGACTGCATCCTGGATCGCGAGATTGATGCCGACGCCGCCGACTGGGCTCATCGCGTGCGCGGCGTCACCGATGCAAAGGAAGCCGGGCCGCGCCCAGGTCTTCAGGCGATCGACCACAACGGTCAGAAGTTTGACGTCATCCCAGCTGGTAATATCATTTGCGCGTGCGGCATCGAACGGAAGAAGTCTTCCAACCGACTTGCGGAAGGCATCGAGGCCGGCGGCGCGAATTCTTGCGTCTCCGCCTTTCGGAATGACGTAGGCGCACTGCCAATAATCTCCGCGCTGGAGCATGACGAAGATATGTCCGGCATCGAACCGGCCCTGCGTCTCGTCCGTGTCGGTCGGTAGCCGCGGCAGGCGAAACCACATCACGTCCATCGGCGCGCCGAAGTTCTCGCTCACGAGGCCCGCGGCGCCGCGCAGGATGGATGAACGTCCGTCGGCCGCGACCACGAGATCGGCTTCGATGGTTTTGTCGCCTGCCGGCGTCTTCACCTTCACGCCCGTTACGCGATCGCCCTGAAATGTGAGGCCGGTTGCTTCGGCGTTCATCTCCAGATGAAAGTTCGGATAGGCCCGGCCCTTCTCGGCGAGGAAATTCAGAAAGTCCCATTGCGGCATCAGGGCGATGAACTTCGTCGTAATCGGAAGATGCGAGAAATTCGCCATCTCGAAGCGCGTGTCGCCGATCTGAGCGTAGATGCTCTTCGTCTCTTGATGGGGCAGCTTCAAAAATTCATCGAGCCAGCCAAGCTCTTCCATCAATCGCAACGTCGACGGATGAATTGTATCGCCACGAAAATCGCGAAAAAAATCGTTGTGCTTTTCGAGAACGGTTACGCGAACACCGGCGCGTGCCAGAAGCACTCCCAGCATCATCCCGGCCGGGCCGCCGCCGGCTATGCAGCATGTGACGCGTTCATCCACGCGGACGAGCTTAAACCGATATCCCGGCTTTGCGAAGCTGTCCTATGACGCGCGCCTTCTTTTCACTCGGCACGCGAAGCCGCAATTCGATATTTCCGTCTTTGCGCGCTTCTCTCGCAAGAACGTCACACGTCTCGTGCAGCCAATTGAGAAGCGAACCATTACTGCCCGGAACGATGACATCCAGAATTTCGTCGGACGCGCCAAGGCGATCGTCGATCGTGTGAAGCAGCGGCGCCATCCCCTCGCCTGTCGCCGCCGAGACGAGTACGGGAGGCCGCGCGTTGCGGGGCATTTCGTGTTGCAGCTCCGTCCTGCGATCCGCGGGCAGAAGATCGATCTTATTCCACACTTCGAGAATATGACTTTCAACCGGCAGCGTATCGATGCCGAGATCCGTCAGCACCTTCTCGACGTCCTCGGCCTGCGCGTCCGTCTCTTCGTGGGCAATGTCCCGGACGTGAAGAACGAGATCGGCTTCGACGACCTCTTCGAGCGTTGCGCGGAACGCTGCGACCAGCATCGTCGGGAGATCGGAGATGAAACCGACGGTATCGGACAGGATGATCCGCCGGGCGCTCGGAAGTTTCACTTCGCGCATCGTCGGATCGAGCGTCGCGAAGACCTGGTCCATCGCGACGACGCCCGCGCCGGTGATCTTATTGAACAGCGTTGACTTGCCGGCATTCGTATAACCGACGATCGCGACGATGGGGTAAGGCACCTTGCGGCGCCCCTTCCTATGGAGATCGCGTGTTTTCACGACATCGGCCAAGTCGCGTTTGATCACATCGATGCGGTCTTGGAGCATGCGGCGATCGAGTTCGATCTGGGCTTCACCGGGGCCGCCGAGGAAGCCGCCACCGCCACGCTGCCGTTCCAAATGGGTCCAGGCGCGAACCAGTCGGCCTTTTTGATACGTCAAATGCGCGAGCTCGACTTGCAGCACGCCTTCGCGTGTTCTGGCGCGCGCACCGAAGATTTCGAGGATCAGTCCCGTACGATCGAGAACTTTGGCGTTCCACGCCTTCTCGAGATTTCGCTGCTGGACCGGCGTGATGTTGTAGTCGACGACGACGAGGCCGATCTCAAGCTCCTCGACGAGGCCCTTGATCTCTTCGACCTTTCCCGATCCGAGCAATGTCGAAGGCCGCGGCTCGGAGATCGGCACGATTGTCGAGTCAATGATGTCGAGTTCGATGGCGTTCGCGAGGCCGACGGCTTCGGCCAAGCGATTTTCGGGCGTATGCGTTTGGGCGGAAGATTTGGCCGTTTGAGCGGTCTTAGATTTCGGTGGCCGCTTGAATGCCGGCACGACGACGAGCGTTCGCGTCCTCGGCGCTCTCGTCTCCTTCGAGATGCGCCGCTCGCGATTACGCCCCCCCTCGTGCTTTTCGCCTTCCCCGTCCTTAGAGCGCGAGGTCAACCTGTGGCGCTTTCATCCTGGTCGTTGAGATTGACGGGGCCGCCCGGCATGATCGTCGAAATCGCGTGCTTGTAGACGAGCTGGGAGTGACCGTCGCGGCGCAGGAGAACGCAGAAATTATCAAACCAGCTGACGATGCCTTGGAGTTTCACGCCATTGATGAGGAAGATCGTCAGTGGCGTTTTATTCTTGCGAACATAATTTAAAAATGTGTCCTGCAAATTTTGTGGTTTTTCAGCCGCCATTGTTGTTGTCCGTTTTTTATCTCGACGTCTTGTTTTAGCGTCTTCTCTTATTAGCCGACTGGCGCCGCCGCGTTTTGACAGCGATGGAGCACCGGTGCAATGATCACCACGTAATGCCTTGATGATCGGAGCGAGGGCACTTTACATCCATTGTTGCCTCGCACAATGCGGCAACATTCGCACCTTCCTCACGCTGAAAATTCAGCAACCTGATGAAATCTCGACCGTAGTCGGCGGGAAAGCTTTCCCGGCCGGCCGTCGCCGATTGGGGTTTTATCTATCTTTACGACCGGCATTACGATGTTCGTCGCCGACGTAATAAAGGCTTCGCGCGCCGCGAGCGCCTCATCCCGGCTAAAGGTCCGCTGTTCAATTTTTATTCCCTCGGTTTTTGCAACGTCCATGACGGTTGCACGCGTGACGCCGGGAAGGATGTGATGATCGAGCTGGCGGGTAACAAGTGTGCCGTCGGGGGTCACGATCCAGGCGTTGCTTGAGGCGCCTTCTGTGACATTGCCTTCGGTATCCACGAACCAGGCTTCGCGGGCTCCGGCGCGACGGGCTTCGTCCTTTGCGAGGACGGCGGGAAGCAGCATCACCGTCTTGATATCGCAACGGCCCCACCGGTTGTCGGGGACCGTCTTAACGGCGATGCCCGTTTCTGCGAGTTCAGCCGACCATCCGCGCCGGTGGGCGCGCGCGAGCACGACGAGCGTCGGCGGGGTCGTGGCGGGCGGCAAGGCAAAATCCCTCGGCCCGGCGCCGCGCGAGACTTGCATATAGACGATGCCATCGCGCACGCGATTGCGGCGGATCACGACATTCACGACGTGAAGCAGCGCGCCGTCCGACATCGGCGGCGGGATTGCGAGTTCCGTCAACGACCGGGCGAGCCGCGCGAGATGACGGGTTGCATCAACTAGCCTGCCGTCACGGATCTCGATGACTTCGTAAATCGCATCGGCGAGTTGAAAACCGCGATCCTCGACATGAATTGCGGCCTGCGCATACGGCCTGTAGGCGCCGTTGACATAAACAATGCGGGTCAAGCGAGACGGCTCCTACGACGCTGATCTCAGGTCGCCGCTACGCTGTTCCGATGAAACGCCGAGAGCGCGAAGCTTACGATGCAAGGCGGACCGCTCCATGCCGACGAACTCGGCGGTTCTCGATATGTTGCCTCCGAACCGGTTGATCTGCGCCAGCAGGTATTCGCGCTCGAAAATTTCGCGCGCTTCGCGCAGCGGCAGCGACATCAGGTGCTCGGCGCCGCCATTGACCGGCAGGGGGACGTTGGAGCCGATTTCGTCGGGAAGCATGTCGGCGGTGATGGCCGCATTCGGTTCGCCACCGGCGAGGATCAAGAGACGCTCGACGTTGTTGCGGAGTTCGCGAACGTTGCCCGGCCAATCGTGCGCTTGCAGAACGGCGATCGCATCCTCGCCAATGCGGCGGGGGGCGAGACCCGACGTCTGCGCGACCTGGCCGATGAAATACTGGATGAGTTCGGGAATATCTTCCCGGCGTTCGGCGAGACTCGGCACCCGCAGCGTCACGACGTTCAGCCGATGGTAGAGATCTTCCCGGAAGCGACCTTCGCGGATGTCCTGTTCGAGGTCGCGGGAGGTTGACGAAATGATCCTGACGTCGACAGAAACCTTCTGCGATCCGCCAAGACGCAGGAACTTCTGCTCGACGAGCACGCGCAGGATCTTGCCTTGCGTTTCCATCGGCATGTCGGCGACTTCATCGATGTAAAGCGTTCCCGTATGCGCCTCCTCGAGCGCGCCGACCTTGCGCGGGCCGCCCGTGCGGTCCTCGGTGCCGAACAATTCGTCCTCGACGCGATCCGGAACCATGGCCGCGGCATTGAGCACGACGAAGGGACCATCGGCGCGCAGCGATTTCTGATGGAGCACGCGGGCGGCAAGTTCCTTACCCGTTCCCGACGCGCCGCGGAGCATGATGCGGCTGTTGGTCGGGCCGGCCTTTTCGATGTTGTTCTTCAGCTGGTTGATCGCGGGCGACTTGCCGATCATTTCGGCCGAGACAACGGAGCGCTCCTTCAGCTCGCGGACTTCGCGCTTCAGCTGGGAAGCTTCGAGGGCGCGCAAAGCGACGAGGATGAGCCGATCGGATTTGAACGGCTTCTCGATGTAATCGTAAGCGCCGCGCTTGATCGCGGTGACGGCGGTTTCGATGTTGCCGTGGCCCGAGATTATCACCACCGGCAGATCCGGATAGGTGCGCTTCATCACGGTCAGGACTTCAAGCCCGTCGAGGCGGCTTCCCTGCAGCCAGATGTCGAGGATGACGAGATGGGGCCGTCGATCCTCGATCGCGCGAAGCGCTTCATCGCTGTCGCGAGCGAGGCGGGTGCGATGCCCCTCGTCCTGGAGAATGCCGGCGATCAAATCCCGGATATCCGCCTCGTCATCGACGATCAATATATCAGCTGACATTGCTGCGCTCCTGGGGGGTTAAGCGTTTTCATATCATGCTCCGCTGGCGATCTGCACTGCGGCGCGAATTTCATCTGAAGACATTTCACGGGACGGTCCGGCCTTGATCGGCAACGTCAGCCGGACCAGCGCGCCGCGCGTTCGCGTATTGCTTACCGGCGCATCCTCGAGGGCCAAGGTGCCGCCGTGCTGTTCGACGACTTTCTGGACGATTGCGAGACCAAGGCCTGTGCCCTTGGCTCTTGTCGTAACATAGGGCTCGAGAAGCTTGGCACGGTTTTGTTTGGGAAGGCCGATGCCGTTGTCGATGACCTCGATCGCGACGCGATCCGGGGACGGTACGAGCCGCACTTCGATCTCGCCCTTGTAGCCCGGCGGACGGCCTTGCGCCTCGCCGAAGGACTCGATCGCCTCCGCGCCGTTCTTGATGAGATTGGTAACGGCTTGCGAGATCAGCCGCAAATCGAAGTGCGCCGTGACCGGGCGATCCGGCAGCACGAGTTTGAAGTCGAGGTCCTTGTGTCCTTCGCGGAAAAGGATTGCCGGCTCTTGAACTGCGAGCCGCAAATCCTGGTCGGCCATCACGGGCTGCGGCATGCGGGCGAACGACGCGAACTCGTCGACCATGCTTTTGATCTGGCCCGTCTGGCGTTCAATCGTCTGCGTCAGCGTTTCGAACAGCTCGCGATTGTCGCCGATCTGGGTGCCGAACTTCCGGCGCAGCCGCTCGGCTGAAAGTTGTATCGGCGTGAGGGGATTTTTGATTTCGTGGGCGATGCGCCGCGCAACGTCGGCCCAGGCGCTGGTGCGCTGCGCCTGCACGAGCTCGGAAATGTCATCGAAGGTGACGACGGAGCCGACGTCCCCCTCGCCTGCCCGCTCGTGGGT
>JAEWCT010000260.1 GCA_023390485.1 Pseudomonadota bacterium | reverse complement strand
GGTGAAATCCTGGATCGCGGATCCCTCCCGCAAAAACTCCGGATTGGAGCAGATGGCCACGTCAGCGTCCGGCCGCTTTGCCTTGAGGCGGCGCTCGATCTCGCGGCTGGTTCCAACGGGCACGGTCGATTTCGTTGTGACAACGGTAAATCCATTGAAATGGGGAGCGGCTTCTTCGACGGCCGTGAAAACATAAGAAAGATCCGCGTATCCATCGCCGCGCCGCATTGGCGTTCCGACCGCCAGAAACACGACGTCAGCGTCCGCGACAGCAGGCCCAAGATTTTCCGTGAAGAGCAGGCGCCCGGCCTTGATGTTCCGTTCCATCAAGGCCTCGAGCCCGGGCTCGTAGATGGGGGAGCGGCCGGCCTTGAGATCAGCCAGGCGGTTGGGGTCCTTGTCGACGCAGGTGACAGTCCAGCCGAAATCGGAAAAGCAGGCGGCTGAGACGAGCCCGACGTATCCCGCGCCGACCATACAGATCTTCATAACTTCAGGTCCCCGTTCCGTGCCAAACCGGCTGCAACTGACGAGGTGTAGCACTGGATCGAAATGTGGGAAATTGCCACGCGGTCGTGACGATCCCCAGAATACCCAGCTAATCGGCGAGCGGTCGGAAAAGATGGCGATTCTACCCCCGTCCGATCAAATGACACATTTGTTGCGCTCGCTGGGCCCGCCGCACCAGGCAGTTTTCCCGGCGGTAAAGCCCGGTTCTACGGGGGTTCCAGGGCACTTCCTGCCGTTCTCATAAGCATTGAAGTTCTTGTTATTTGACCCCGCGACGGGATCAGGGCTTTGGTGCCCCCGTCGGCACGCTGTTGTGCCGGCCGCGGTGATTTCGACAGCGACTTGCGCCGCGTCATCAAACGCTAAGCCCCACGGTTCTCGTGGGCTCCGCAATGGAGACCGCTATGAAAAGCTATGACCTCTGCTTCCTGTCCACATGTCGCGCGATGAAAGCCTCGATGTGTATGGCCGGCTGCTGTTGAGATCACGCAGCCCCGCTTCAGCCACTTCAATCGAAAAATCGCAACATAGAGGACGCTGGCAACCGCCGGCAGAGCAACGACATGTCAAAATCCTACGTCATCGAGGTCGGCGACGACCAAGCCGGACTTATCATCCGTGAAGATGGAGAACGCGAATATCTCTTTCACGCGGCGTTGAATGAATACAGTGCCCTCGAAGGAAGGCGCTTCGCAAATCCGCTTCTCGCCGAACGTGCGGCGATCGCTCATCAGGCAAGCCGGCGTCGCCGGCGCGTCTCTGCCCGCGCGCAGGAGGCTTTCGCCCTATGAGCGGGTACATCGGCGAAGCCAAAAGTTCGCGTCTCGAACCAAAACGGGTCGCGGACACGCGAACGAAACAACTTCCCGCTCGGCGCTTGAAGGTGGTGGCCGATCGAGACTGGCATCCGGATCCGATTCCGTATCCGGCGCCGGTCGGGCCATCGCCAGACTTCTAGCGCACGAACACGCAAGCCTATCTGCGCATCTGCATCCCTGGACCCGCCCGCGCGCTGCGAGCGGGAACCTTGAGACCGGTGGCTATTCATCGGCCGCCGGTCTCTTTTTCCAAGGATGGCTGAAAAGCTTCGGACTTTTTGTTCGTTCTCCACTCCGTACCGCTTTGAAATAAGCAATCGAAACACTCTGAAATGCGAAAAGGGACCTGCATATGACTATGGGGCGTGTGGTATCGCGGCTCGGCTTGACGGCTGCTCTTCTAATGGCGGTATCGCCAGGAGCTTTCGCGCAGACGAGCATTCTCAATGCGTCTTACGACGTGTCGCGAGAACTCTATAAGGACATTGATCCGGCATTCACCGCGAGCTGGAAGAAGTCGTCGGGCAACGACATCGAAGTCAAGCAATCGCATGGCGGATCGACGAAGCAGGCGCAATCCGTGGCCGAGGGCCTCGAGGCTGACGTCGTCACGCTCAATCAACCAACCGATCTCGATTTTCTCGTAAGCAAAGGCGTGGTTTCGAACGACTGGCGCACGAAATTCCCGCACGGCGCCTCGCCGTACACGACGACGACGGTATTCCTGGTCCGCAAAGGCAATCCGAAAGCCATCGCCGATTGGGATGATCTCGTGAAGCCCGGCATTTCCGTCGTCATTCCCAACCCGAAGACATCCGGCAATGGCCGCTACACCTATCTTGCGGCTTGGGGATATGCTCACGATAAGCTGGGTTCCGACGACAAGGCGCGCGACTTCGTCAGCAAGCTGTTCGCCAATGTGCCGGTATTCGACGGCGGCGGACGCGGCGCCACGACGAGCTTTACGCAGCGCGCCATCGGCGACGTTCTGGTCACGTTCGAGAACGAAGCCGCGCTGATCAAGGCCGAGGTCGATGGCCAAAATTTCGATGTCGTCTATCCGTCAGTCAGCGTCGAAGCCGCGCCGCCCATCGCGATCGTCAATACGATTGTCGAGAAGCGTAAGACAGCCGATGTCGCCAAGGCTTACCTCGACTTCCTTTATTCTGATGACGCGCAGAAAATCATAGCCAAGCATCATTTCCGGCCGCGCAGCGAAGCTGTGCTCAAGGAAGCAAACTTGCCTGCCATCAAGACCTTCTCGGTCGAAGACAAGATCGGACCGTGGGCGACGGTGCAGAAAACGCACTTCGCTGATGGCGGGGTCTACGACCAGATTACCACCAAGAAGAACTGAACATTCTCTGCTCTGGATCAGCAAGCCGCGACATTGCGCGCGGCTTGCTTCTCGTCCGATTGCAATCCCTCGTCCCGGCGCCGATTGGCTGATAAAAGCGCTAGGAAGCGCGCGCTGTAGATCGGCGTCGCCTATAGGGATGAAAACGGGAGCATAAGCTATGGGTGATCACTTTTGGCCGGCGATGTATCCGGGCCTGATTGTGGGAATTCTATACGGCTTATCGCTGCGTGGAGTATTCAATACGGCTATCGCCGCCCTCGGTGGCCTCGTAGGAGCAGCCATCGCCTACGAAATTTTGCTCGCGGTTGATTTGAACGACGGCCTTCCGTCAGTGATCGGTCTCGTAACGGCGGCATTTCTCGGCGCTTATCTTTTTACCAGCATTGCGAAGCGGCTCGCCGGCGCGCGCGCGAAGACGTAAGCGGCCGGGACCCCACGCAGCCGCATCTAAGAGTTTGGCGTCCGTCCGGCCGCGGCATCTCCACCGTTTTCCACCGTGTCATACAAGCGTCGCGTAACTGTCGTCGAAATTTCACTGAATCCTGGAATTCAGCGCCTGGATTATTGACCGGGGAGGTGAGATGGCCGATTTCGTCACGGCGGCGGCTCTGATCTTCTGCTTGGTGGCAACTGCCACCCATCTCGTAACGATCGCGTTGGCGTTATTCCGCGTTACTGCATCTCGCGCCCGGCCGCGAGGATTGACCGTTGAACCTGTCAGCATCATTCGTCCGGTTTGCGGTCGCGATCATTTCGATGCAATGACGCTTCGCTCGACGTTCGAGCTTGGTGACACCGGCTACGAGATCATCTTTTGTGCGGCTCGCGAGGACGACCCCGCGGTGCCGTTCGTCAGAAAATTGATCGCAAAATATCCGCACGTCGAGGCGAAGCTGCTCATCGGCGACGACAGGCCGACGAGCAATCCGAAGCTCAACAACATCGTCAAGGGCTGGGCCGCTGCGCGGTTTCCGTGGATCGTCCTCGCTGACAACAATGTTTTGATGCCGAAGACATATCTCGACGATCTCTTCCGCAGCTTTGAATCAAGCGTCGGCCTCGTCTGCTCTCCACCCGTGGGAAGCCATCCAATCGGATTCTGGGCCGAGCTTGAATGCGCGTTTCTCAACACCTATCAGGCGCGCTGGCAAAGCGCGGCCGACACGATCGGCTTAGGGTTTGCCCAAGGCAAATCGATGCTTTGGCGTCGCGATATTCTCGACGACGCAGGCGGCATCGTCGCCCTCGGCGCAGAGATTGCCGAAGACGCAGCGGCGACGAAAATCGTCCGCTCTCATGGCCTCAACGTCCGCCTCGTCGACCGTCCATTCGAACAGCCATTGGGACCAAGGTCAGTGGCGCAGGTATGGGCACGCCAGGTGCGCTGGGCTAGGTTGCGGCGGGTGACGTTCCCCGTTTTCTACGCACCGGAAGTTCTGACCGGCTCGACTTTGCCTATTGCAGCCGGCGTCGCCGCGGCTTCGAGCTACGGTCTGGATCCGCTCGTAGTATTGGCTTCGCTGCTTGTGATTTGGTTCGGCGCCGAGGCGCTCTTGGCGCGGGTGGCGGGCTGGCACCTGAAATGGCAGTCACCCTTCGCATGGATGCTGCGCGACGCCTTGCTCCCGCTCCTCTGGATCGAAGGCTGGGCGGGAGATACGTTCGTCTGGCGCGGTAACGATATGAGTGTTGCAAAGCCCGCCGCCAACAGCACCCCGATTGCCAATTCGGGGCATGTAGCGGCGGCCCAGGGACCTGACCCGCAAAGGCCTATTTTGTCTCGGCTAAAGCGGCGTCCAGCGTAAGCCCGACCGTGCGTCCTTCGAAACCTGCCGCGTCGAAGTATTTCGTCTCGCCCGCAACCTGGTAATTGAGGATCGTTCGTAGGCCCGATGACGACGGCGCGGAGACGAGCGTCTTACGCTCCCAGGTCGGAACGGTGCCGTTCGTCAAAGCCTCGCTAAGCGCTCTGCCGGCGAGCTTACCATGGCTTTTCGGCATCAGCCCGAGGATCGTCGCGATGGTCTGCCCGACGTCGGCGTTGCTGGCGGGCGCCTCGCTGACAAAGCCCTTCTTGAACGAGGGGCCGAACGCCGCCATGAAATTCGCAGTGTCTGCACGGCTGAAGCTTCCATGCATGCCCTGCCCCTGCTGCAGACCCGTGTCGGCGATCTCCGCCGTGCAGAGTTCAGGCTTGGCGCATCCTGTCGACATGCTCCTGAAATTGACGACGATCGACGGACGCGGCATGAGCGAGGAACCCTGCAGGTTGATCGCTGAGAGCGGCAACGTCCCCGCGAATGTTCCCAAGTGATCGTCGACGAACAGGCCGCTGACATAGTCCCGAGCGAGCAGCGCATCGATCGTCTTCTGGGCCAGTTCACGATCGCCGCTCGGAATATAGATGAGATCCGAACCGCCGTTCGCGGCGACTATGACCTTCGGTGCGTTGGCATCTTCGCCGATCAAGCCATCCGCAAGCTTCGGGTGATTGCCACTTTCGACTTTGGTATTTGCGGCTTCCGGATCGAACAGCGGCAAGTTCAAAGCGGCTGCGAGATCGATCGCCAGAAATCCAGGAGGCAGCATCCCGGGGGGCACGTCGGCGTAGCTCGCGCGGGCGGCGCCACTGGTATCGCTCTGTTTCGAAATCGTCGAGAAGCCGTGATCGGCAGAGACGACGATGTCGGTCGTCTCCGCGAGACCGAGCTGATCGAGCGTCCGCCGGATTGCAGCAAGATTCGAATCTGCGTTGCGGATCGCTGCCATCGATGTCGGTCCGTTGATGCCGGGATCGAGCTTCAACAGGCTGTCGCCCTGGTTATGCTGGGTACCATCCGGATCGCGCGACCAGAAGACGACGACGAACGGCTTCCCGTCAGCCTTGAATTTCGGCAGTACAACCCGCGTCAGAGCCGCCGTGAAATATCCCTGCTGGACGACATTGGCGTCCTTCGTGCCGGGCTCGCGAAAGTTTCCGCTCTCTTTATTCGTCAACCGGCCCGGAGCCTCTGCCGGCAACCCGGCCGCCTTGAGCCCGTCGCTCACCCAAGGGGCGAGCGGAATGCCTGCCTCGGTGCCCGTCGCATCGTCCATGATGATGCTCTCACCACCGCTGCGAGACGTATGATCGAACACGAGTGTCGGACCGATCTTGCCGATCGCAGCAGTGTTGAACCCTGCCTGATGCGCAGCTCGGAGGATCGTTTCCTCATCGATGAAGTTGCCGGCGAAATGGTCGTCGATGTCACCGAGCACGCGATCGTTCTCGATGAACGCCATGCGCGCCGAGGAGGCCGCCTTGATCGGGAAGCCTGCGTAGAGGACATTTCCGAAAACGCTGGTGTCGCCGAGATAATGGCCAGTGGCCATGCCGCTGGAGTTCGGCATTGTGAATGTCGGAAAGAGCGAATGGCTGTTGGCGAAGTTGACGCCCTTATCCCGGATTTCGGCGAAAGTCGGCGCGGTCTCGGGCGTGACGATGCCTGCGCGCAGCCCGTCGGGAACGAACAGCACGACGTTGTTCCGGCTGGCATCGGCAAAGGCCGGTGCCGCGCTCGCGAACACTGCGAGAAATGCGCATGCGATGAGATGTTTTGCAGCCATTTAACCCTCACTCGGAACTGGTGCCGGAAGTTGGTCCAGGATGCGATGAATGTCTGGATCTAGCGTTCGACGATGACTCCCTCATGTCGCCTCGTCGTCGCATCGGCTGTCCAACGCCGCGCCTAAGCCACTTTCGTGGCAGTGGAAATTTTTTCTCCACTATGCCACAGGAAGTACCCCGCAGCATACATAGGGGGTCCCGTGCGCTTTCTCGTTTTCCAACACATCGCTTGTGAGCATCCCGGCATCTTCCGCAAATTCTTCGCCGCCGATGGCATTTCCTGGGACGCGGTTGAGCTTGACGAAGGCGAGACCATCCCGCCGCTCGAAAACTATGATGCCCTTTGGGTCATGGGTGGCCCGATGGACGTATGGGATGTCGAAGAGCATCCGTGGCTGATTGAGGAAAAGCGCGCGATCCGGCGCTGGGTCGGTGATTTGGGCCGTCCTTTCGTTGGGCTGTGCCTCGGGCACCAGCTTCTGGCGGATGCGCTGGGCGGCACATGTGGCCCGCAACGTCCGTCCGAGA
>JAEWCT010000256.1 GCA_023390485.1 Pseudomonadota bacterium | reverse complement strand
ACGGTACGCGTAGCCAGGTCCAGACCTGCGGTTTGAGTACTGACGGTGGACAGAGCGGCTACGCGATGCGTAGCGGGCCGAGTACTGCCGCTTGCTAGCGGAATGCTTGTAGGAACGCTCGTAACGGTCACCCTTGTGACCCTGATAGGTGCGCGCCTCTGCCGATGTCATTCCGGCCAACCAGGCCAAGCACATCGCCACTGCGATTAAACTCAATCGCATACTAACTCTCCTTCACTTGTCTTCACAAACGGGGCGCACGAAGCGTCGTAATTGGGCGAAAACAAGGGAGGATTCGACGCGCGGCATATCGTGTTATTTCGGCACAACTGCCGCGCGTGAGGAATTTGCGTTTATTTATTAAAAAGTTAAGGCAAATAAACCATTCGCCGAAAAGGTTCGCACGCTACTTTTGGGCGAGTGAATTGTGAAGTTTGCGTACGGAACACCTCGATATGTGATCAATTTCACACGCCATTACTCAGGACTTTTGTATCGTTTGGTGCGGCAACGCTCCGCATACAGACGCCTTATTGGCGCTGAATTGGACAGGGGAACGCGATGGAACACCGACGACTGGGCGCATCGGGATTAACGGTTCCGCTCCTGAGTTTTGGCGCCGCGACCTTCGGCGGTTCGGGCGAATTTTTCAGCGCCTGGGGCTCGACCGACGTCAAAGAAGCACGGCGCATGGTCGATCTCTGCCTCGATGCCGGCGTCACGCTTTTCGATACGGCCGACATCTACTCGAATGGGAATTCCGAGACGGTGCTCGGCGAAGCGTTAAAGGGCCGCCGCGACAAGGTTCTCATTTCGACGAAAGCGACATTCCGCTTTGGCGATGCGCCGAACGACGTCGGATCATCGCGCTTCCATCTTCTGAAGACCGTCGAGCAAGCGCTGAAACGTCTGCAGACGGATCACATCGATATCTTTCAGCTGCACGGCTTCGATGCATTGACGCCGCCGGAAGAGGTGCTCGCAACGCTCGATCAACTCGTTCGCGAAGGGAAGATTCGCTACACCGGCGTCTCGAACTTTTCGGGCTGGCACTTGATGAAGTCGCTCACGGTTGCGGATCGTTACGGCTACCCGCGCTATGTCGCGAACCAAACCTATTATTCGCTCATTGGCCGCGATTACGAGTGGGAACTCATGCCGCTTGGGCTCGATCAGGGAATCGGCGCACTCGTTTGGAGTCCGCTCGGGTGGGGACGCCTCACCGGCAAATTGAGACGTGGACAGCCTTTGCCCGAGACGAGCCGTCTTCATAAGACGGCAGAGCAAGGCCCGCCCGTTCCAAACGAATATTTGTTCAAAGTTGTTGATGCCCTGGATGAGATCGCGAAAGAAACGGGAAAGAGCGTGCCGCAGATCGCGCTCAACTGGCTCTTCCATCGCCCGACCGTTTCGAGCGTCATCATCGGCGCGCGGAACGAGCAGCAATTGAAGGACAATCTCGGTTCGATCGGCTGGAGCCTCACGCTCGAGCAAATCAAGAAGCTCGATGCCGCGAGCGAGACCGTGAAAGCTTATCCCTATTGGCACCAGATGGGGTTCGCCGAACGCAATCCATTGCCTGTTTAGGAGAGCACAAGAGGCTTTGAACGCTCGGGAATTTCGCCATGCCGAGATTTGTCACGAGGCTGTCATGTGGCTCGCGAAAAGATCGCGCGCAATTCCGAGGCGGATAACGCGGATTATAAAGCAATGATCGACGAGCACGAAAAAAGCGAGCGAGCAAATCCGGCGCGTATCGAGGCGGAGATCGCGGACAGCTTCGATGAAGAATTCGAAATGGAAATGGACGACGCGCGACTGGCGCGCTTGCTCGACGGCCATGACCGTGACGGCGAGGCGGGCCTGCTCGATCGCCAGGTCTATTTCAAGGAACTCTTCCGGTTACAGCGTGAGCTGATCAAGCTTCAGGACTGGGTCGTCAACACCAAGACCAAGGTCGTCGTCATTTTCGAAGGCCGGGACGCCGCCGGCAAAGGCGGCGTGATCAAACGGATCACGCAGCGTCTCAATCCGCGCGTCGTACGGGTCGTCGCGTTGCCGGCGCCAAGCGAGCGAGAACGTTCGCAGTGGTATTTCCAGCGTTATGTGCCGCATCTTCCGGCCGCCGGCGAAGTCGTGCTTTTCGATCGCTCCTGGTACAATCGTGCCGGCGTCGAACGCGTCATGGGCTTCTGCACAGAGAACGATCTCGAAGAATTCTTCCGCACGGTTCCGGAATTCGAGAAGATGCTCGTGCGCTCGGGCATTACGCTCATCAAATACTGGTTTTCGATTTCCGACGATGAGCAGCATCTGCGATTCCAAATGCGGATCCACGATCCGATCAAGCAGTGGAAGCTCTCACCGATGGATCTCGAGTCGCGGCGGCGTTGGGAGGATTACACCAAGGCCAAGGAAGCGATGCTCGAGCACACGCATATTCCCGAGGCGCGCTGGTGGGTCGTGCATGCCGATGACAAGAAGCGGGCGAGGCTCAACTGCATTCATCACCTGCTGAGCCAAATTCCCTATCAGGACGTGCCGCGCGCCCCTGTCGTGCTGCCGGAACGCGTGCATCATCCCGACTATAGCCGCGCGCCGGTTCCGGACGACCTTTACGTGCCAGCGATCTACTGATCGGCCGCCTATAGAGACCTAAGATCCTGATCCAGCTCCAGGGGGAGCCGATCAGGAGGCGTGACGAGAAGCACGCACTCCGGAACGCCTGCTTGCCCGTTTAACGGATACGGCGCGGGTTCATATAGAGATCGGCTTCCTGGCGCTGAATGTCCGGTTTGATGCGGCCATCGCGGATGTCGTGAGCGAGGCTCTTAACGTGGCGGCGGGCCTGACTGTTGAAAGAGACCATGCCGGTGAAGAGCTTCATCACTTGCAGCAAGCGCGACTCGGCGTGATCGCCGCGCACTTTGCACTTCCACCTGCCGCCGATCGTCAGAATAGCGCCGTCGATATGACCGACATGCTCACCGTGCTGATC
>JAEWCT010000310.1 GCA_023390485.1 Pseudomonadota bacterium | reverse complement strand
GCACTCGACAGGCAATTCGGCACGGCGCCGTGGTTGATGATCCTTCTCGTGATCATGGGCTTTGCGGCGGGTCTTCTGAATGTTGTCCGCGCCGCTCAAAGGGCGCAGGCAGAAAACGAGCCGCTACAAAGAGCGGCACCGTCCGTCAAAGATGACGACGGGGAATGAGACACTAGGGGGTTACCTTGGCCGCTGAAGGTGCCGGACATCATAGTCCGATGGAACAGTTCGAGATCCGGAAGCTCGTGGATCTCAATTTTCTAGGTCATGATATCTCGTTCACGAACTCATCGCTGATGATGATCGTGGCACTGCTTCTCATTTCCGGCTTCATGATTTACGCGATGAACGGCCGTTCGCTGGTGCCAACGCGCATTCAATCGCTTGCAGAGATCGTCTACGAATACATCGCCGGTATGGTCAAAGAGAACCTCGGCGAAGAGGGAATGAAGTACTTCCCGTGGGTGTTCTCGATCTTCATCTTCATTTTGGTGTTGAACGTCATCGGCCTCATCCCGGGCAACTTCACCGTCACCAGCCACATCATCGTCACCTTCGCGCTGGCCGCCATGGTCTGGCTCACGGCGACGTTCATCGGTTTCTGGAAGCATGGCTTCGGCTATCTGAAGCTGTTCGTGCCATCGGGCGTGCCACTCTGGCTGATGCCCGTCATCGTGCCGATCGAGCTCATCTCGTACTTCATCCGCCCTGTCAGCCACTCGGTGCGTCTCTTCGCCAACATGATGGCGGGCCACACGATGCTCAAGGTTTTCGCCGGCTTCGCCGTGATGCTTCCCTGGTGGGGCAAGATCGCGCCCGCCGGCTTCATGGTTGCCTTCACGGGCCTCGAACTGCTGGTGGCCTTTCTTCAGGCCCTCATCTTTACCGTGCTCACCTGCATCTACGTCAACGATGCCGTGAACATGCACCACTGATAGGTCCGGCTACCGGACTTTCGGAATTCCAACGCAAAAAGCGAAGCAAAGGGAGACTTTGAAATGGAACTCGCAGCAGCAAAGATGATCGGTGCGGGCCTTGCCTGCTCGGCTCTGATCGGCGCCGGCGTCGGCATCGGCAACATCTTCGGTAACTACCTCTCCGGCGCGATGCGCAATCCGTCGGCTGCGCCTGGCCAGTTCACCAACCTGCTGATCGGCTTCGCTCTCGCTGAAGCAACCGGCCTTTTCGGTCTTCTGATCGCGCTCATCATTCTTTACGGTTGAGACTGGGCTGGTAAGACCAAGATACGCCCAAGCAACCGGAGGCTACTATGTTTGCCGGCACGACCCTGCTGCTAACGGCCGCCGCTCAGGCGGCCGAGATTGCCGCTGAAGCTGGCGCCGCGCCGCACCAGTCAGGCGGCTTGCCGCAGCTCAACTCGCATTACTTCTCGCCACAGCTCTTCTGGCTGGCGCTTACGTTCGTGACGCTGCTTTTCGTGATGTCGAAGATTGCGCTTCCGCGCGTCGGAGAGGTTCTCGAAGAGCGTCGCGACCGCATCAAGCGCGATCTCGACGCCGCGTCACGCCTGAAGGCCGAAACCGACAAAGCGCTTGCCGACTACGAAAAGGCGCTTGCCGACGCGCGTTCCAATGCTTCGGGCATTGCCAAGGAAACGCGCGAAAAGCTCGCCGCCGAAACGGATACGGAGCGTCATCGCGTCGACGATCAGATCGCCGCGAAACTTCGTGAAGCCGATAAGCGTATCGCCGCCACCAAGTCCAAGGCGACTTCGGCAATCGGCGAGATCGCAACGGATACGGCGAGAGCTGTCGTCGAGAAGCTCATCGGTCAGAGCGTTACACCCGATGATGTGAAGAAGGTGCTCCGCCCGGTGGCGGGCGAGTGAGGATTTAGAGATGTTCGATCCAAACGATCCGCTTTTCTGGGTTGCACTTTCCTTCGTCGTATTCGTAGCGGTCGTGATTTACTATCGCGTGCCTGCGCTCGTTACGAAGTCGCTCGACGATCGCGCGGATGCCATCCGCCGGGAACTCGACGAGGCGCGGAAGCTGCGCGAAGAGGCTCAGGCCCTGCTCGCTGACTACCAGCGTAAGGCCCGCGAGGCCGAGAACGAAGCCAAGTCCATCATCGAGCAGGCCAAGCGCGAAGCCGAGGCGCTTGCGTCCGACACGCGCAAGACACTCGTCGAGAGCCTGGAGCGTCGCTCGAAGATCGCCGAAGAGAAGATTGCGCGCGCCGAAACTCAGGCTTTGAGCGAAGTCCGTTCGACGGCTGTGGAAACTGCGATCGCGGCCGCGCATGAGATCCTTAAGGCCCGTGCCGGCGGCGCGACTGGCGAATCGCTGGTTGCGAGCTCGATCAGCGACCTTCGCGGCAAGCTCAACTAACGAGCGCCGCAGACAATTCGAAAACAAAAAGGCCAAGCTTCGCGCTTGGCCTTTTTGTTTTACCGGATTTGCCGGGTTCGAGAACGGCCGCAGCCGAATCTTGCATCAGCCGGAACTCGGCGCCCGGCTGTCGAAGCCAATGATAAGCTCATATTCGCCAGGCCGCGATCCTTCGGCGATCGGGAACGTCACCGTTCGCACCGCCGAGAAATAACTGATCGGCTTGTCGAGACCGACGTTGACGTCAACCTTCGCGCTGTCCGACGCGACTTTGGTGCGCTTCGAATCGTTGACGGCGACTGTAATCGGCAGCGTCACGTTGCCCGGCTGGCCTTTCGGGCCGAGAAGAAGGCGGCCGGAAAAGCCATATTTCACGGTCACGCGGCCGGGCTCGATCTGGCACTCGCGGGCCGTCTTCGTGATCTCGCCACGCTGCGCGACGGCAAGCGCATCGCCGACGTGGCCGACCTGATAGAACGTGATGTAATTGTCATGCGGCGCGATGATGAGCCGCGGACAGCCAGCATCGACCTCGCCAACGAACGTGCTGCCCGTCGTCGGGTCGCCCGATTTGGCGGCGTCGAGCAATTGCGCCTCGGACACCGACGAAATCTGTGGATTATCAGACGACCCGCCAAACATGCCGCCGCCCAGACCTGAGGTCAAAGACGACATTCCGCAGCCACCGAGAGCCGCGAGCGTGACGGCAAGCGAAGCGGAGGCGCACACCCGGGCCAGCGAAGGACAGCGGCGCACCGTCGTCACATCCCTGCTATAAGGATGCCGAAAACCCGAATTGAGCAACATTGTCCCCCAAGGTTCAAACTTCCGGCCCCTTGTTTTGTCTAAAAAGCACCGTAGCATCCGATAGTTTCGGTTCCCAAGTGCATTTTCACGCGCGCCGAACGAGTATAAAGGACGTCTTTCTTCCATGTCGGGCCTTAACCAAACCGAAGCAACCGTGCAAAAGCCGCCTCTCAAAATCCTACTCGCTGCCCCGCGCGGTTTCTGTGCCGGCGTCGATCGTGCCATTCAAATCGTAGAACAGGCTTTGACGAAATTCGGCGCCCCCGTCTACGTCCGTCATGAAATCGTGCACAACCGTTATGTTGTTGATTCCCTGAGGGCCAAAGGCGCCGTTTTTGTGAAGGAGCTGGACGAGATTCCAGATACCTCGCAACCCGTGATTTTTTCGGCACACGGCGTGAGCAAGGCGATTCCTGAAGTGGCGCGCGGCCGAAACATGTTCGTCGTCGACGCGACCTGCCCGCTCGTATCGAAGGTCCACATGGAAACGGCTCGTCACCACGAGCAGGGCCGGGAAATTATTCTCGTCGGACACCGCGGCCATCCCGAAGTCGTGGGCACGCTTGGACAATTGCCCGAGGGCGCGATCACGCTGGTCGAATCCGTCGAGGATGTGCGGGCCTTCACACCGAAGGACCCCGAAAATCTTGCCTTCGTCACGCAGACGACGCTGTCGCTCGACGATACCGCCGAGATCGTTGCCGTTCTCAAAGAGCGCTTTCCGGGGATCGGTGGCCCCGTCAAAGAAGACATCTGCTACGCGACGACCAACCGGCAGAATGCGGTCAAGGCCTTGGCCCCCCAAATCGACGGATTGATCGTGGTCGGCGGCCCGAAAAGCTCGAATTCGCTGCGTCTGGTCGAAGTCGCGGCACGCGCGGGCTGCCGGTTTTCATTCCTGGTCGAGCGCGCGACGGACATTCCATGGGAGAAGCTCGACGGAGCGGAAACCATCGGCATTACGGCCGGTGCGTCGGCGCCGGAGGTCATCGTCGAAGAAGTGGTCGAAGCGTTTCGCAGCCGCTATGATGTGACGATCGACGTCGTCACGACGCTCGAGGAGCGCGTGATCTTCAATGTGCCGCGGGAAGTCCGAGTCGCGCGCGCTCCCGTCGGGCAGCAGCACTAACTCCATCCAGCGCGCGGGAACATGGCCGTCTATACAGAAGTCAGCGACGACGAGCTTGCGCGCTTCATCGATGGATACGCGCTCGGGCGGCTGCTTTCATTCAAGGGAATTGCCGAGGGCGTTGAGAACACCAACTATCTGGTGCATACGACGGACGGGACGTTCATTCTGACGCTCTATGAAAAGCGCGTCGATCCCGCCGATCTGCCGTTCTTTCTCGGATTGATGGAACATCTGTCAGCGGAGGGTGTCACCTGCCCGCTGCCGGTACGCGACAAGAACGGGCGGATTTTGAACGCACTTGCGGGGCGGCAGGCGGCGCTGATCACGTTCCTCGAAGGTGTCTGGCCGAAGCGGCCCAAAGTTTTCCATGTCCTCGAACTCGGGAAGGCCCTCGCCCGCATGCATATCGCGGGCGAAAACTTCCCGTTGAAGCGCGCCAATGCCCTGGGTCTCGCCGGGTGGCGACCTCTGTTCGATAAATTCTCGTCGCGAACGGAGGAAATCTGCGGCGGTCTTCATGACCTGATCGAGAATGAGCTTCGTTACCTCGAACGCTGTTGGCCGCAGGATCTCGTCCAAGGGATCATCCACGCCGATCTCTTCCCGGACAACGTCTTCTTCGTCGACAGCCAGCTTTCGGGCCTTATCGACTTCTACTTCGCGTGCAACGATGCGCTTGCCTTCGACATCGCCATCTGCCTCAACGCGTGGTGCTTCGATGCCAAATCGCAATTCGAGCCTGCGAAGGGCGGTGCACTGCTGGAGGGTTACAACAGCGTTCGTCCCCTCAGCGAAGCGGAGCGCGCGGCTATGCCGGTGCTGGCTCGCGGCGCGGCGATGCGCTTTCTGCTGACGCGCAGCTATGACTGGCTCAACACCCCGAAAGACGCGCTCGTCGCGCGCAAGGATCCCGCCGACTACGTACAGCGGCTCAAATTTCACCAATCGGTCGGCGATATTGCCGAATACACGGCACAGCTAACTTCATGACGCTAACTTCATGACCGGCGAACGACCAAAGGTTCTGATCTACAGCGACGGCGCATGCTCGGGAAACCCCGGGCCCGGCGGCTGGGGCGCCATCCTTATTTCCGGCGAACACCGGAAAGAGATCAATGGCGGCGAAGAGCTGACGACGAACAATCGCATGGAGCTGAAAGCAGCGATTTCAGCGCTCGAAGCGCTCAAGAAGAAGAGCGACGTCGAGCTCTGGACGGACAGTGTCTACGTCCGTAACGGCATCATGTCGTGGATCCACGGCTGGAAAAAAAACGGCTGGCGGACCGCCGACAAAAAGCCGGTCAAAAACGCCGAGCTCTGGCAGGAGCTGGACGCCTTACGCAACAAGCATCATGTCGTCTGGCATTGGCTGAAGGGCCATGCCGGCCATCCGGAAAACGAGCGCGCCGATGAATTGGCGCGAAAAGGCATGGAGCCTTTCAAACGGCGGTAATGCAAGACTGCTCTATTTTGCGCCGGACAAAATCCGAGCCGGCACGCCCCCATCCGGGGTTGTGAAAACCGAAACCCGACCTATCTTGTCGTCAAGGGGTGCTCCGGTGGTGCCCAACGGAGGAGAAAAATCCGGATGATCCTGCATTGTGTCTTTCTACGCTTCAAGGCCGCGACGGCCGCTTCTGAAAAACATGCAATTTTCGAGGCGATCGCCGCCCTGAAAGACGTGATACCCGGCATCGTCGATGTGAAATACGGACAGAACGTTTCACCCGAAGGGCTGAATG
>JAEWCT010000153.1 GCA_023390485.1 Pseudomonadota bacterium | reverse complement strand
TGCGCTGATTGCTGTGGCAACTGGCGCATTCGACGCCGCGTGGAATGCAAATCCGAAAAGAAGTCCAGCGGCAAAAACAGCGGCGAACGTGGCGATCACTGCCGCTATTACCGGTAGCTTCTTGCCTCTTTGACGAGGATAGGGATTAGCCTTCGCGGAATGGGCGGCGCGTGCACGGCCTGCTTTCAGATCGGCTTCCTCGATGATTACGCGAACGGCAGTCGTCGCTGCAGTCGGGACCAAATTTGGAGCAGCGGTGGAAGTCGGAGCCGGCCCCGACACCTTCGCACGTTGCGCCATTCTCGCTGCTAGCGTGTTCTTCAAGCTCGGAAACTCTCGCGAAGGGCTGGAAACATTCTGGTCAGTCGCGATTGGCACATCGGCGTCGCTCGCTGCAGCGACCACTTTTGAGAGCGAAGTTGACGCTCCCTTCACGTCGGCGCTGAAAGTCGAGGTCTGCTCCGAAGACGCTTCACCGTCAGTGACACGGAGAGCGCCTTCCATCACCGAGCCGTGGGTTGTTCTACCCATCACAAGCCGCACAACAGATTCCCGCGCCGCGATGAACTCTCGACATCTCTGTTCGCCGCCCGGGAAAGATCCCCTGCCACAAAACCGGTTTGAATTTTGAAAGCGCCCCGTTCCCCTCAACTTGGACTATTGGCCTCAGGAAATGTCGGTTTTATGATCCTCAATGTGAGCATAGTCGAAGGACCGAAGTGCTCAATTCGAGACATCTACGTGACTGATGGCGAAATTCGCTGCTTTCGACAGACAAACTGCATAATGAGTGTGCGCTCGGGCGGAACGCTGGAACAAATCCGCTCCGCTCATTTTGCAAGCATTTTCTTCCGTGAGCTGGCGGACGACGTGTTCAATGCCACGGCGGCGCGGATGAGCGCCTTCAAGGCCTTTTCATCGATCGTGTCGCCTTCATGGAAATCGATAGCGCGTCTGACGTTCCCGTCGAGGCTGGAGTTGAACAGACCCGAAGGGTCGTCCAGCGAGGCCCCCTTGGCGAAAGTCATCTTCACGACAGCTTTGTACGTCTCGCCGGTACAAATAATTCCCGCGTGCTCCCACACCGGAACGCCGCGCCACTTCCATGTCTCGATCACCTCCGGATCGGCCTGCTTGATGAGAGTCCGGAGATGCGCAAGCGTCTCGCCGCGCCAGTCGTTAAGTTCCTTGATCTTTGCGTCGATCAGCTGCGCGGGAGTGTCGACGCCTTCGGCGGCTCCCTTTGCAATTCTTGCCGGCGGCTTGGACGTCCCTTTGGCCGCGACCGGGCGCGCTTTGGTTGCGGGTTTCCGCATTGGTTCATCCCTTTGAATATCTTCGCGTTGGCCGAAACGGCGTTCCGCCGCAGTTAAGTCGTCAGCACGCCAAATACAGGTAGCCGTTTGGCATAGTTCGGCCCGGAATGTTACATCGATAGGTAATAGCCGGAGAGAGGAATGACACTCCATGACGGTCGAAGCAAAAGCCGACTTCATCAGCAAGCTCGAGCGCGCCTATCAAGGCGAAGTCTATGGCGAGGCGCTTTACAGCGGCATCGCGGACGCGATGGCAGACCCGGACCGCGCGAAGAAGTGGCGCATTCTGACGGAACTCGAAGTCGTCACGAAGGCCAGAATGCGGGATCTCGTCGCCAAGCTCGGGGGTGATGCGCGCGAAAGCGCCGCTTATCGCCAGAAGGGCGTCGACCACGTTCAAAGATACGTCAGCCTGCCATGGGACGACTTCATGAAACGTTTCAGTGGCGAGCTTGATCCGATCATTCCCCGCTACGCCGCACTGGAACAACGGTGCGCCCCCGAGGACGCCGAGACCTTGCGATTTTTGACCGAGCATGAAGTCGTAACCAAGGAGTTCTGTGAACTCGAGCTGGCCGGAAGGCCCGACGTCTCGATCGATCCGGTGCGTGACCTGATCACCAGGATGCGCGGAGCCTAGCCGGGAAACGCCATCAGTCGTCCGCAGCCCCATGCGAAAGCGGGTGACGCCCCGGTCCCATCGTGTCGCAATTAGCAAAGTTTGCGTCTTCTGCGGCTGCACGGAAAGTGGGCCGTCCGCGTAACTAGCGCATGCACCTCGACAAATGGCTGTTTGTCGCCCCGTCGAACGATGCAGGTGAGGAGTATTGATGAGGAAAGACTACTCTTCCTGGTCGCTTTTCACGAAGGGCCTCAGGCACAACGAAGGCTGGGATCCGGCGTGGCGGAGCGCCGAGCCGAAGCCGTCCTATGACGTCGTGATCGTCGGCGCCGGCGGCCACGGTCTTGCGACTGCCTATTACCTCGCCAAGGAACATGGGCTTCGCAACGTCGCGGTTATCGAGAAGGGATATCTCGGCGGCGGCAACACCGCGCGCAACACGACGATCGTCCGCTCCAATTATCTTTGGGACGAAGCCGCCCTTCTTTACGAGCACGCGCTGAAGCTGTGGGAAGGTCTGACCGAAGACCTGAATTTCAACGTCATGTTCAGCCAGCGCGGCGTCTTCAATCTCGGCCATACGCTGCAGGACATGCGCGACATCGAGCGCCGCGTGAACGCCAACAATCTGAACGGCATCGATGCGCTCGTGCTCGATGCTGCCGAGGTGAAGCGGCGCATTCCCATTCTCAACACGTCGAAGACGGCGCGATATCCGGTTCTCGGCGCAAGTTTCCAGCCGCGCGGCGGCATTGCCCGGCATGATGCCGTCGCCTGGGGCTTTGCGCGCGCGGCAAGCAAATACGGTGTCGACATCATCGAGAACTGCGAAGTCACCGGCATGGACATCGCGAACGGCCGTATCGCCGGATTGGAAACGACGCGCGGACCGATCAAGTGCGAGCGCGTCGGCTGCGTTGCTTCCGGCCACTCGTCTGTTCTCGCCAGGATGGCGGGCATTCGGATGCCGATTGAGAGCCATCCGCTGCAGGCGTTCGTCTCGGAATCCATGAAGCCCGTGCTCGATACGGTCATCATGTCGAATGCCGTACATGGCTATGCAAGTCAGTCCGACAAAGGCGAGCTCGTAATCGGTGCCGGCATCGATCACTACACCAGCTACACGCAGCGCGGCAGCCCGCACATCATCGAGCATACGGCCGCGGCGATCATTGAACTTTTCCCGATGTTCTCGCGCGTGCGCATGAATCGCCAATGGGGCGGTATCGTCGATACGACGCCCGACGCGTGCCCGATCATCAGCAAAACCGAGGTCAAGGGCCTCTACTTCAACTGCGGTTGGGGAACGGGCGGCTTCAAGGCGACGCCGGGCTCCGGAAATGTCTTCGCGCACACGATCGCGAACGACGACCCGCATCCGCTCAACCGTGCCTTCGATCTCGCACGATTCTCAACGGGACATCTCATCGATGAGCACGGCGCCGCCGGCGTCGCTCATTAATTCAGGACCTCGCGATGTTTGTGTTTTTCTGCCCGCATTGCCGGGAAAACCGCGAAGAGGAAGAATTCGGCTACGGCGGCGAGGCGTTCATTCCTCGCCCGTCGACACCCGAAACACTCGATGACGACGCGTGGGGTGACTATCTTTTCATGCACAAAAATCCCAAAGGCTGGCATTGGGAAATGTGGTCGCACAACACCGGCTGCCGAAAGTTCTTCGTCGTGAAGCGCAATACCGCGACGAATGCCATTGCCGGATCTTGGACGCTATCCGATGGCCGCAAGGCCTATGATGCGGAGGGCGGCGCAACGTGACCAGTTTCCGCGTCCGGCGCCCTGGCGCGCGGATCGATTTCGAAAAGCCGCTGTCGTTCTCGTTCGATGGCCAACCTTACAGCGGTTTCGCCGGAGATACGCTGGCGTCTGCGCTCTTGGCGAACGACGTGCGCATGCTTGCGCGCAGCTTCAAATACGGCCGCCCGCGCGGCATCGTCGGCTCCGGCCCTGAAGAGCCGAACGCGCTCATGCAGATCGAAACGGGCGCGCATACCATTCCCAATCTCAAGGCGACGCAGGTCGAACTGTACGATGGCCTCATTGCGCGCCGCACGACCGGCTACCCGACGCTGGAGTTCGATCTGAAAAGCATCGGCGGCCTGTTTGCGCGCTTTATGCCGGCGGGCTTCTACTACAAGACGTTTCAAAACCAGAAGCTCTGGCCGAAGTTCGAGCACATCATCCGTCAGGCCGCGGGCTACGGCAGCGCGCCGGCGGAACCCGATCCCGAAACCTACGATCACAGCCATCGCCACACGCAAGTTCTTGTCGTCGGCGGAGGCGCCAGTGGCTTGCTCGCGGCACTGGCCGCGGGGCGCGCCGGATTGAAAGTCGTGCTGGTCGATGAGCAGAAAGAATGCGGCGGCTGGCTGCTGTCATCGCCGCATAGCATCATCGGCGGCAAGACCGCGGACGCCTGGCTCAAAGCCGTGATCGGCGAACTGCAAAGCATGCCGAACGTCGAGGTGCTGACGCGGACGAGCGCTTTCGCACTCCACGACATGAATCTGGTTCTGGCTGTCGAGCAGCTGCAGGATCATCTGCCGCTCGGAGAACGCGTGCCACATCGCCCGCGCCAGAGGCTGCATCGCATCCGCGCGGACAACGTGGTGCTCGCGACCGGCGCAATCGAACGACCGCTCGTGTTCGGCAACAACGACCTTCCCGGCATCATGACCGCGTCGGCGCTCACGACATATCTCAATCGGTACGGCGTTGCCGTCGGCAAACGCGTATTGCTGCAGACGAGCAACGATCACGTTTATCAAGGCGCATGCGATCTTGTCCGCGCCGGCTGCGAAGTCATCCTGGCCGATGCGCGTACCCGCGTAAATCCCGCTTGGGAAAAGCGCGCACGCGCCGCCGGCGTCGATCTGAGATTGGGTTACGGCATCGGCTACGCGAGGGGAGGGCGCGCGGTCAGCGGAGCACAACTCGTGAAGCTCGATGCCGGGCGGAATGTCGTCACCGGCACGGGTCCGAGTATCGACTGCGACGTGCTCGGAAGCTCCGGCGGCTTGTCCCCGACTGTGCATCTCTATTGTCACGACGGCGGCCGTCCGCATTGGGATGAGGAGAAACTGGCCTTCGTCGTGCCTGCCACCGGCCGCGCAAAATCCCGCATCTACTGCGTCGGAGCCGTTACCGGCGAATTTGGCTTGCAACAGGCGCTGGAGCAGACACAGCGGACGATCGGAGATCTGCTCGCGTCACTCGGCAAGCCTGCCGGCGCCACGAGCGCGATCGATGTGCACACCGATGAACCGGCGACCGTTCCACCGCGCCGCATCTTCCGCATTCCCGACGGCAAGCGCGAAGGCCATGGCAAGAAAGCGTTCGTCGATTTTCAGAATGACGTTTCGGCCGCCGACATTCATCTGGCCGTGCGCGAGAACTATCGCTCGATCGAACACATCAAGCGCTATACGGCGCTGGGCTTTGGAACGGATCAGGGCAAACTGTCGAACGTCAATGGCTTTGCCATCGCCGCCGATGCGCGCGGCATAAGCATCCCTGAAGTCGGAACGACCACGTATCGCCCCGCCTATTCGCCGGTCACGTTCGGCACGCTTGCGGGTGCTCACGCGGACGAGACGTTCGAGCCGCGGCGCTATTCGTCAATGCACGCCTGTCACGTCGCGCGCGGCGCTGAATTCGAGCCGGTCGCGCAGTGGTTGCGGCCCTGGTATTTTCCGCTGCCGGGCGAAGACATGCACGCCGCCGTGCGCCGCGAATGCCTTGTCGCGCGGCGTCGCGTCGGCATCATGGATGCGTCCACCCTTGGC
>JAEWCT010000108.1 GCA_023390485.1 Pseudomonadota bacterium | reverse complement strand
TGACGCTTGCCGTTCTCGACGGCATGGCCGTGTCCGTCGCGGGCCAGACGCGTGTCGTACCGTTGACGGCGATCGTCGAAACGCTGAAGCCCAAGAAGGGCGAGATTCACGGTATTGGCGCCGATGGCCGGGTCATGGCGATCCGCAACACCTTCGTGCCTCTCATCGACGTCGGCACGCAGCTTGGCTTTCGCGACACGCCGGCTGATCCGGAACGCAGTGTCGCGATATTGGTCGAGACCGACGGCGGTGCGCGCAATGCTCTGTTGGTCGACTCGATCCAGGATCAACGCCAGGTCGTCATCAAAAGTCTTGAAGCGAATTACGGAACGGTCTCCGGCATCGCCGCCGCTACGATTCTTGGCGACGGCCGTGTCGCACTCATTCTCGACGTGGACGCGCTGGTCACTGGTTCATTCGAAGGCCAGCTTACCGCCGCCGCACGCTATGGAACGGAAGGATAATGAACATGCAAGACGTCGGTTCGCAAGCCAACTCCGCAAACCGCGAGTTTGTCGCCTTCCGGGTCGGATCGCAGGAATTCTGCATCGACATTATGGGCGTTCGCGAAATTCGCGGTTGGACGCCCGCAACGCCGCTGCCGCATGCACCGACCTATGTGCGCGGTGTGATCAATCTTCGTGGCGCCGTTCTTCCGATCGTTGATCTTGCGATGCGCTTCGGATTGGGCCTGACGGAGCCCACTCCGCGTAGCGTCATCATTGTCGTGCAGGTTCATCAGCAGGTCGTCGGTCTTTTGGTGGACGCGGTATCCGACATCCTGACAACGTCCGAAGCATCCATGCAACCGACGCCGGACGTCGCCTCCGATCTCGCGAAAAATTTCGTCAAGGGCGTCTACGCTGTTGAAGGTCGTATGATCAGCATCGTCACGCTGGAAAGCGTGCTGCCGATAGCTGCTAAGGCCGCCGCATGACCACCGCAGCTGCGAATTCCTCGGGTCCTTCAGGAGCACTTGTAACCGGAGAATTTTCATTTTCCGCCGCGAACTTTCGCGAGATTGCGGAAATTGCGAAATCGGAAGCCGGTATAGACTTACCTCAGTCGAAGGCGACTCTCGTCTATTCGCGGCTCGCAAAGCGCCTGCGGGCGCTCGGGATCGACACGTTTTCAGAGTATTGCGAAACCGTCCGCTTGAACGAAAGTGAGCGCGACAGCATGATTGCTGCGCTCACCACGAACGTGACGCGCTTCTTCCGCGAAGGGCATCATTTCGAGCATCTGCGTTCCGCAATCCTCGAGCCGCTCGTCGCATCAGCGCGCCGCGGCAATCGCGTCAGGCTTTGGTCAGCCGCGTGCTCAACGGGACAAGAACCATACTCGATGGCCCTGACGGTGCTGTCCGTCCTTCCCGATGCTGCGTCCCTCGACGTCCGCATCCTTGCGACCGATCTCAATCCCCATGTCGTCGCGCATGGAAAGAATGGTCAGTATCAAAAGGAGGAATTGCGCGATGTGCCGCCTAACCTACGCGCAAAATGGTTCGAGCCGGCACCTGGAGACAGCCGCGGCGCCCTGAAAATTGCCGATGAAGCCCGATCTCTCGTTTCGTTTCGTCAGCTCAATCTGATGGGCACGTGGCCCTTCAGCGGGCCCTTCGACGCCATTTTCTGCAGAAACGTCGTTATCTATTTTGACCGCGATACGCAGAGTATGATTTGGAATCGCTTGACGCGGATGTTGAGGCAAGAGGGCGCTCTATACATCGGTCATTCCGAACGCATCTCGGGTCCTGCATCTTCAATGTTATCGACAGACGGCATCACGAGCTATCGCAGGAAGAGCGGTCAGTCGTCATGAAGAAAGTCAAAGTACTCGTTGTCGACGATTCCTCGACCATGCGTGGGTTGATAGCAACTGTGCTGGCGAAGGATCCGGATATCGAAGTTGTCGGCCAGGCTGAAGATCCGCTGCAGGCGCGCCAGGCGATCAAGGCCCTCAATCCCGATGTCGTCACGCTCGACGTCGAAATGCCGAACATGAGCGGGCTCGAATTCCTGGAAAAAATCATGCGGCTCCGGCCCATGCCCGTCATCATGGTTTCGACGTTGACGCGGCGTGGTGCGGAAGAAACGGTACAAGCGCTCGAAATGGGCGCGATCGACTGCATAGAGAAGCCGCGGCCGGGCAACGAGCACAGCTTCGAGGAACTACCCTACAAGATCAAGATTGCGGCTTCGGCGCGCGTCAAACCTCTGACCAAAGCTGACAGCGATCGCAGGCAGACACGTACCGTTCACCCGGCAAACGAGTCCTATGTATCGGACGGCCGCGTCGTTGCCATCGGTGCGTCGACAGGCGGCGTTGAGGCACTGCTGGAAGTCCTTTCGGGATTTCCCGAAAATTGCCCACCGACCGTCATAACGCAGCATATGCCGCCGGCATTCACGCGGAGTTTCGCTGGCCGTCTTGATAGGCTCTGTGCGCCAAATGTGCAGGAGGCGACGGATCACGCAAAGCTGGCGCCGGGAAACATCTTTCTGGCACCGGGCGGGTCGAGCCACCTCGAAATCACACCGGATCTGCGTTGCCGCTTGAAAGCCGGCGAGCGCGTGAATGGGCATTGCCCTTCGGTGGATGTACTATTCAATTCGGTCGCGCGAGCGTGCAAGGGCGACGCAGTCGGCGTCATCCTGACAGGTATGGGAAAGGATGGAACCGCGGGTCTGCTTTCGATGCGTAAGGCTGGAGCAACGACATTCGGCCAAAATGAATCGACTTCTATCGTCTACGGCATGCCGAAAGCGGCATTCGAAGCGGGTGCTGTTGAACACCAACTGCCGCTCGAACGCCTGGCGGCAGCGATAATATCAGAAACGACTAAGAAGAAACCATAGGAGGCAAGGCTATGCCCGCAATGCAGCAATTGACGATCCTGGTCGTTGATGACACGTCCGTCAGCCGAGCGCTTCTAACTGATGGTCTTGATCAGATCGGATTGAAGAATTTCAAAGTCGCCAAGGATGGCGAAGAAGGCCTCAAGATGATGATGACGGCACCGTGCCATCTCGTCATTTCGGACTACAACATGCCGAAGATCGATGGCATTCAGCTTCTGCGAGCGTTGCGCCAGCATGGTCCGACAAGCAAAGTCGGGTTCATCCTCGTAACGGGCAAGGGTGATAAAGCCCTGATCGATGAAGGCAAAAAATGGGGCCTCAATAACTTTCTAGCGAAGCCTTTCTCTGTTCCGCAGCTGAAAACGTGCATCGAAGCTGTTGTCGGTAAGTTGACATGACCTTTGCGGATGCAACGGAAAAGCGCGTTCACATAATCCAAGGCGAGTTTTTCGTCACCCGTGACCAGGATGTCATGGTGACGACAATACTTGGATCGTGCATCGCTGCGTGCATTCGTGATCCGCTCGCTGGAGTGGGCGGCATCAACCATTTTCTTCTGCCTGGCAACATCGGCGCCACGGCCGCGGAGGATGAGCGCGTCGGCGTCCATCTTATGGAGTTGCTCGTCAACGGTCTTCTGAAGGCAGGCGCACGTCGCGAGCGGTTGGAAGCAAAATTGTTTGGCGGCGCACGCACGGTGCGATCGCATTCCGACATCGGCAAACACAACGCCGAATTCGCTCAACGTTTTCTCAAGGCCGAAGGTATTTCCTATGTGGGCGGCAGTACCGGCGGATTGCAAGGAAGGCGAATTCAGTACTGGCCGGTATCTGGACGTGCACGACAGATTCTGCTCGCAGGTCCGGCACCCATCGAAAAACCGGCGCCGCTGCCGGCAGCGTCGGTCGATGCCAACGCCGGTGAACTTGAACTTTTCTGATCGCTCTTACCTTGGGATGTGGACAAGATGACTGACAGCAATCAGGACGCCCAAGGGTCGCCGCAGGCGCGCGTGGCGGTCCCGGAAGTATTGGAGACCGTTTCTGTGGAAGTCCGCATGCTATCCGATACGGCCGGCGAGCTTCAGGATCTAATCGGCAACCTTGTAGTCGCCGGCGCGTTCGGCGGGTCGCAATCGCTCTACCAGCTGCAAAGCCTCGATCGGCTGTGCCAGAGCCTCAACGCCGTCGCCGATTTTCTCGCAGGCGTCGCAAACGGCTCGTCGGTCGATTGGAAGGTCGATCTTACTGATGCCGCACGCGCGGTGAAGCTCGCAGATGTTTGCGAAAGGCTGATCGGACGGAAAGTGGGCGACGAGTCATCCGGAGATCTAACAGGCGAATTCGACGACTTCGAGAATTGGCCTATGACCGGCTGACGCCGATCAAGATCCGACGAATTCCCGTGCAGCCGCAAGCGACGCGAAACGACGCCGTCCGACGAGCGTATCGATCTCGATAGACCCATCTTCGTATTCGAGAAATTCGCGGCCTGCGAGCTTTCCGCCGACGACGGGTTTGCGCGGTTCGGGCAGCGGCGGCGGAACGGCAGACCGCTCGCCTGTCGGGCGCGTTGATGCATCTTGATCTGACGTCTGCCAGAAACCGAGCGACGGTCCGATGCGGATTAGCGATCGGCGGCGCTCGATGATCGGAAGGAGCTTCATCGTCACCGCAGCAATGAAAATGCTTTGCATGACGGCGAGAGCCATCAATCGGTGAATCCAGATCATCGGCTCATCGGATAATGTCGCCGAATAGCCGATGATAAAGATCAGCACCGACAGCATTCCAAGTCCGGTAAACACCGCGAAGGCAGCAACTCCGCCGCGCTGCCGAGAGGTCAAAGGTTTGTTTGCGAGCCCGGCATCGCGAGCCAGCCGTAGTTTGAGATCGGCCGCTGTTTGCCGGAAGACGGCGTCGAAGCCGAAGTTACTATCGATTGCGTTCATTGTTCTTCATCATGTCCGCTTTTGAGAGATAGGTCCAACTGTCGATCATGACGTCTTTGATCACGTCCTTGCCGAGCCGCTTGTTGGCTCCAATGGCGACGTTGGCGGCTAGATCTTTGATGGCCTGTTTGCGCCCGGTCTTGATGTCGGCAGGCGTGGTTTCATAGATTTGCCGGAACGCTTCGTCGGCAACGAAGACGTCCGGCTGCAGGGAACTCGCCTTCACCAGTTCGGAATCGGCAGTGAATTGCAGACGCGTTACGACATACCCAAGGACTTCACCGTCCCTCAGAATTGGCACACTGACCATGTGCGTCTTCATCATCTGCAACTTGGGTTCCGAGTCTTTGACTTCAGGCGTTTGAACGCTCGCCTTCCAAGTGGCTGCGCCGTAAACGCCGCCGATGGTGGAGAGACAAGCGATAATTGATAAGACGATCAATCGGACCACAGCATGCTCCGGCTCGGTCCGATGTTGCGGGTGTAGGTTCCGTCCGATTCAGCGTTCTGGATGGCGTCCGAAAGCATGCCCGCAATCTCTTTGACGGCCTCGAGGTGCAGCCGAATCTTACGCAGATTGACGTCGAGCTTGGCGCGGAACATCTGGAGCCGCAGGTTGAGATCTTCATCGATGTCTGCGGGATTTAGTCGTCGCATCGCCTCATTGAGATCGACGAGACCCTGGCTCTTGCGATCGTTTGAGGCTTTGAGGTCGAAGTTCGGCGCTTTGTCCAGGGCCGCAGTTTCCTCATCGAGGTAATCCTCGATCCGCCGGATTACCGCGACGACGACGGCTCGTGCCGCATCGGCATCATGCGTGACCGGCCGAGGAAGGTGCGCAGCGCGACGACCGCCGCGCGCACCAACGCGCTTGTGTACTGCAGACGATGATTGCTGCGATTTGGTCTTGGCTTCAACCGGTGCGGTGCTCATTCTACTTTTCTCCCGAACCGTGAGATTCCAGCTTGAAGATCATTTGGGCGATGCCGATCGTTCCCGATTTCGAGAGCGTGGTCGCCAGGCTATCCACCATCATCGATCGCCATACGGTCCCGGCGGTGCCTTCGCCAAAGAGCGATTCAGAATCTTTCGGCATCCACTCTTCCAGCATCTGGCGGAGATACAACGCCTCGAACTGCTGGCCGACGTCCTTGGTCTTGCCGCTCTGCGCTTGGCCGGACAACGCCGGTGCAGCGTCATCGGCAGGCTGAGTTGCCGCCTGCGATCCCGTGCGGACGGTCTGTCTGGCGGCCCACATAGCCTGATCGGCGACGGCTGCAGGAGGAATAATCGACATGATGCATTTCGGTGCTGGCGGATAATCGCCTCACGATGAACGTGTTGACTTACCCCGGCCTTGCGCCGCTGTGGCCTGCTGGAATTCAAGCAAGGCCTCGAGGTCCCGTTGCTCGTTCCGGCGCGCTTCCTCGGCGCGCACATCAGCCAGCAACTCGGTCGCTCCGCGCGTGCGCTTGGTAGCCTCGAGATAGCGGGCGAGCGCCATTTCGCGCTCTTTCGCGAGACGCTGCTGGCGGCGTTGGATGTTTCCGAGGCTCCGCGACATCAGCGCCAGGAAAGGCTCGTGAACGGCCGATGGATTGGCAAGGGTAGCGATGAGGTTGTCCTGCGAGATGCGAAGCTCATCCATTTGCCGGGTGATTTCGCTGATCCTCGCGCGCTCGCTGGTCTCAAGATCATGAAAGACGTCGACGAGGCGGCGGACTTTTTTCGATGATCTAGCCATTTTGGCCGAGATTTTGGATGGCCTGCGTCACGAGCGACGTAAAAATTTCGAGTGCCGTCTTGTCGACCTGCAGCAGAAGGAAGAGGCCGCCGAGTACGACGAACGGCGTCGATACGAAATAGATCGGAATCTGCGGCACCATCTTATTGAGGAAGCCGAAGGCGAAGTTGACGGTCAGCGAATAGACGACGAGCGCCGCGCTGAGCTGCAGCGTCAACTTGAAGGCAGACCCGACAAGCGTGACAATCGTCTGCAGGTTGGGCGGCGCGGTGATCGATACGCCGACTTTGAACATCTCGTACGAGCGTTGCAGCATCAGAACGATGTTGACGTGCTGATTGGTGATGAAGAAAAGCGCGACGGCCGGCGTCGTCACAAGTGACGAAAAAGGGGACGACGGATCGTTGTTCTCGACGGCGTGAGAGAAGACGCCCCCATATCCGGCATAGTTCGCCATGCACGTCGCGGCGAATTCGAGTGCCATGAAGAGAACGCGTACCAGAAACCCCAACAGAATGCCTGTCGAGGTTTCGATCACGATCATCGCCAGCAGATTGCTCGGCTCTTCGCTGGTCGCGGGGCGCACCGAATCATAGACGAGCGGCGTGAGCGCGATAGAGACCGCGATGGCAACGAACAGACGCAGTTGCACCGGAACGCGATCGCTCGAGATTCCGGGCAGTAGCATGAAGCAAGCGCCCACCCGGCAGAAGACGAGAAGCGGTACGAGCAGGGTGTCGTGAGTGAGCGGCGTCATGAAACCGAGCCGAGCGACTGAATCTGGACGCCGCGACTGATCTCAAGATGCGAGAGGACGGGCAGTGTTCCGTACAGCCGTTCGGTGACCGTGTGTACGTACGGGCGCGTTTCGGCAGCCGTGACGAGAACGAATTGATGCCCTGCATCCATGAGTGGCTGCACCATGCGACTGAGGTCGCCGCCGAACTGCTCGATAAGGCGCGGCTCGATGTCGAATTCGATGACTTCTCCCTTGCCGTCGCGCCTCAGAGCCTGATGGAACGCAAGCTCCCACCGGTTTCCAAGACGCACGACCTTGAGATAATTGCCCTCGCTGAGGTCGCCGCAAATCTGCGACGCCAAGCGCATGCGCACATGCTCGGAAATCTGCTCGGCCTTGCGCGAGAACGGAGCGATCTCCGCCACCGCTTCGAGAATGAGATGCAGGTTGCGGATCGAAATGCGTTCGCCGAGCAGCATCTTGAGCACGCTCTGAAGGCCCGAATGAGAGATCTGCGATGGGCAGATTTCCTCGAGCAGTTTGCGATATTCGGGGTCGAGCCGTTCGAGAAGCGCGCGAAGATCGCGGTACGAAAAGAGCTGAGCCAGACTGTTGCGGATGACCTCGGCGACGTGTGTCAAAAGCACGGATGTGTTTTCGACCGGAACGAAGCCGTCGCGCTTCAACGCGTTGGTGAAGATGTCGGGTATCCACAAGGCCTTCATGCCAAACGCCGGTTCGCGCGTTTCGTCGCCCGGTGCTTCCGGCTTCGGGCCGTCCCCGACGACGACGAGGACGTCGCCAAGCCGAAGCTCCGCGCTCGAGACCACCGTTCCATGAACCTTGATCTGATAAGTCTTCGGCAGGATGGATAAGTCTTCGGTGAGTTTGATATCCGGAACCACGAAGCCGTACTGCTTGGCGAACTTGCGCCGCATCTTGGCGACGCGCTGCGGAAGATCGCTGGTCGGACGCATCAGAACGGACGAGATTTGCTTGCCGAAGCAGATTTCGATTTCCGTCGTCTTCAGTTGATCGCGAATGGACTGACGCGATTGCTCTTCGGCGGATGGCGCCTGGCCAGCGGTGCTGGCCGATGCCGCCGCCTTCTCCAATTCCGCTTTTTGCCGGACGAGGTTCATGCTGATGAACGTGAGCATCCCGCCGATACCGGCGAACGGCAGGAACGGGAGGCCCGGCGCAAGCGACAGCAACGACATCACGCCGCCCGCGATCAACAGCGCGCGCGGATAGTTGCCGAGCTGGTTGATGATCACGCCTTCCGTCGAGCCGTGGGTGCCGCCCTTCGACACCAGAAGGCCCGCGGCGAGCGCCACGATGAGCGCAGGCATCTGCGTTACAAGACCGTCGCCGACCGAAAGCAGCGTGAACGTCTTGGCTGCGGTGTCGAACGATAGATCATGCTGAGTGACGCCGAGTATGATCCCGCCGAAGATGTTGACCGCCGTGATGATCAGCCCGGCGATCGCATCGCCGCGAACGAACTTCGACGCGCCGTCCATGGCGCCGAAGAACTGGCTTTCCTCTTCGAGTTCCTTGCGCCGGCGAATGGCTTCCTTTTCGTCGATCGAGCCAGCTGCAAGATCGGCGTCCACGGCCATCTGTTTGCCGGGCAGCGAATCGAGGGTGAAGCGCGCACCGACTTCGGCGATGCGTGTCGCGCCTTTCGTGATGACGACGAAGTTCACCGTGATCAGGATGATGAAGACGATGATGCCGATGACGAATTCGCCGCCCATCACGAACTGCGCAAAGCCTGCGATGACATGCCCGGCGGCGTTGGGACCCTCGGCGCCGTGCGACAGAATAAGGCGCGTGGTCGCGACGTTCAGCGACAGCCTGAGCAGCGTGGCGATCAAGAGAATTGTCGGGAACGCCGAGAATTCCAGCGGCCGCCGGATCCACAGCGCCACCATCAGGATGATAATCGAGAGCGCGATTGAAAAGGCGAGCCCAACATCGATCATGAACGCCGGAAGCGGCAGGAACAGGATCGTCAGAATAGCAACCACGCCGACGGCCAAGCCCGCGTCGCGCCGACCCAAACCTAGGTCGATGCCGCTCTCGGCGGTTTTTGTGATTGCCATGATGAATAAATTCCCCCGCGATTTGGGGGCGAGTCTCCTATCCGAAGCTTGCGCGAGGTCGTCATCGGGCAGCGGACGGGGGAGAACAATTCAAAACTGGCAAATCCACACGCAATTCAAACGGATGACCCGTGTGATTGCGCCGCCAACCAATCGCGGCGACGCCGCACGCCGGCGCCCTTACAACTATTTGACGGCTTCGACCGGATGAAGGGGGGATTGGGCCTTTGAAACGGACGGCGCCTCCTCCCGAACAGTCACCCGTTCACGCCCGATCCCGGAATAACTGAGACCGAGTTTGCGCACCGTATCGGCATCGAAGACGTTCCGGAGATCGACGATGGTCTTGCCCCTCATGCGCGCCTTGAGCGCTTCGAGGTTGAGCGCCCGGTATTCGTTCCATTCGGTAATGACGACAAGGACATCGGCGCCCTCGGCAGCCTGTTCGGCGTTCTCGCACCAGATAATGTCCGGCAGCAAAGGCTCAGCCTGACGCCGGCCCTGCGGATCGCACGCCCGGACGGTGGCTCCGCGTTCCTGCAGCATCGGCACAATGACAAGGCTCGGCGCATCACGCATGTCGTCGGTGTTCGGCTTGAA
>JAEWCT010000023.1 GCA_023390485.1 Pseudomonadota bacterium | reverse complement strand
CCGCATAATCCGCATAGATGCGGCCGTGCTCTTCCTCGAGCGAAATTGCGAGCGCTAGGATTTCGCGTTGATCAAGTTCTTTGAACTGCCGCATCAGCCCTTACCATAGAATTAGAATAATTCTAATCTATGATCTATTCGCGTTCAGGGCAAGCGGTGTCTCCGCTGGCCGCCAGACCATCGCGCAAACGAACAAAACCCGTTGCTGGAGCCGTTGGGTGATCCCTGCGGCTACGCGACTGCGTTGGCCCCCGCCGCGCCTGCCGCGCTCTCCTTGGCGGCAGCACGTTCGAGCGCATTGCCGCTGCGTTGCTGATACTTGTTTTTGAGCGCATCCCATTCGATCGAAAGTGAGCCGCCGCTCAAGCCATGCTGGCGATCCCAGTTGGACAAGAGATCGATACATGCGTGATCGATATAGTCGAGATCCTCGATATGCACGTGAACCTGCGCGCCAGGCTTCAGCCCCTCGAGCGCCGACGCGAGCATCGGCAGGCGAACGAGCGTCGCCGATCCTCTGAGGCGCACGTCGACCCGATTATCCGGCCCTTCCTGCGTCGTGATTTCGAGATGCGAGAACGCATAGACGAGCTTCAGAAGCGACAGCCCGAGGCCGACGAGCACGCCATCCAGAAGGTTCGTCAGCACGATCGTGACGACCGTGACCACATAGATCCCGACTTCGGCCCAACCGAAGGATCTGAGCGTCGGCACGATCTTCGGATACGCGAGTTTGTAGCCCGTATAGACGAGAACTGCGGCGAGCGCGGAAAGCGGAATGAGCTTCAGCACCGCAGGAAAGAACACGACGAGAAGCAGAAGCCAGATGCCGTGGAGAATTGCTGACCATCGTGTCTGCGCTCCCGCAGCAACGTTTGCGCTTGAGCGAACGATCACGCCCGTCATCGGCAGCACACAGAGAACGCCGCAGATCGCATTGCCAACTCCCTGCGCAAAGAGCTCCTTGTCGTACTTCGTGCGAGGCCCGGTGTGCATCTGATCGACGGCCGTCGCACAGAGAAGCGTTTCCGCGCTCGCTATGAACGCGATGGAAACCGCGCCGATGAGAATGGCCGGATCGACGATATGCATGAGCTTTTCGGGCGTCGGATACATTTGGAGCGACCACTCCCAAATGTTACTTGGAACATCGACGAACTTGATCGATTCCAATCCGAGAAGCTTGGCCGCGATCATCGCCACGATGACACCGATAAGCGGCGCTGGCACGAGTTTCATGGATTTGGGGGAATAAGCGCTCCACCCGGCGATGGTGACGATGGTCAGCAATCCGACGAGCCCGGCTGTTTGACGTCCGTCGCCGGCGCGGATCGCATCGAGAAAGGCGTTCGGGATTCCGATCAGATTCTGCACTCCGCTGCCGATCGGTTTGCCGTCGAACATGACATGAAACTGCGAAGCGAAAATCAGCACGCCGATGCCTGCGAGCATGCCGTGAATAACGGCCGGCGACACCGCGCGGAACCATTGGCCGAGCTTCAAGTAGCCCGCCAGCATTTGAAGAAGCCCGGCGAAAAGCACGATCGTGCCGAGCATGGCGGCGCCGTGCTCTTGGACGAGCATATAGACGAGAACGGTGAGCCCGGCGGCCGGTCCGCTGACTTGCATAGGTTGGCCGGAGATCGTCGCTACGACGATACCGCCGATAATGCCGGTGATGATGCCCGTTGTCGGCGGCAAGCCCGACGCGATCGAGATGCCCATGCACAATGGCAAGGCCACCAGAAAAACGACAATCGAGGCGAGAAAATCACGTCCAAATACGCTTGCGGCGTTCGCCGAAGCCGGCTTCGACATCGTCATAGAACGTCCCCCGTGCTAGCGCGAAGAGCCGTCGCGCAGACCGTTATTATCTTTGCGCAAAACATTGTTGTCCCGCGTGCGAGCTTTTCGCGGCCGGAACGATAGACACAGCGAAACGCCACCGCAACGGCATCGAGGGGCAGAAAGTTGCGGCTTTGCATAAAATCAAACAATAAAACGCCGGTCCCGCGCGGGACCGGCGCCTTGACTCTTCAAATTGCGGGTGAGTTCAGGGCACTAGCGCGCGCTGCCCCTGCCGCCGGAAGATCTGCTTCCCGGCGTCTGCTGACCGTCCAGCCATGTGGACATGGCCTGCTGCCAGCCCTTCTGCCACATCTCTGCAGCTTGCAGCCAGAACTGCACGGGGTTGACGGCCCCGCTGCCGAAGTCGGGGAAAGCGCCGCCGTTGGTACTTGAAAACGGCGGGAAACCCGAGCCGGCGCCAAATCCCGGCACGTTCGGGAAGTTCGGGAACGTTGGAAAGCTCGGCATCTGCCCGGGATTACCGAGCGCCTTCACCTGCTTCTCCCAAATATCCATGACCTGATCTACGGCCTGGAGTTGCAGCTTCGATGCGTTTTGCATCTGCTTGCGGCTGAGTTCGACGAAATCGGTGGGCCAACCGAGAGATTTGGCCGCCTCCGCCATCTTGTCGAAGACGGCGTTGCTGTTTTTCTCTCCGAGTTCGGCAAGCTCCGCCCGCCAATTGGCCATGGCGTCGAACGCCTGAGTGACTGCTTTTTTCGCATCATCCCCGAGCTTGGTAAAAGCCGGGTTCGCCTCGAACGATGAATTCGCCATATCGGTTCTCCAGGGGCGCCGGGGAGCACAAAGGGCGCGAGAAGGTTTCTGGCACACCGCCACCGCTCCCGCCACTCTTATCGGCGTGCGGCGATCAATCAGGCCCCGCAACCCGCTCAGTGGCTTAACGCCCCTTTTGCCGGTCAGTTCCGGGTGCTATGAGCCCCGCCCATGACAGCCATTTCACATATTCGAAATTTCTCGATCATCGCCCACATCGATCACGGCAAGTCGACGCTTTCCGACCGGCTGATCCAGCTTTGCGGAAATGTCTCAAATCGTGAAATGAAGGAGCAGATCCTCGACTCGATGGACATCGAGCGGGAACGCGGCATCACGATCAAGGCTCAGACCGTCCGGCTCGATTACCGGGCGAAAAACGGCGAGCTTTATCAATTGAATCTGATGGACACGCCCGGCCACGTCGACTTCGCCTACGAGGTCTCGCGATCGCTCGCCGCCTGCGAAGGGGCCATCCTCGTCGTCGACGCGAGCCAGGGTGTCGAAGCGCAGACCCTCGCCAACGTATACCAGGCGCTCGACAACAATCTCGAGATTCTCCCCGTACTTAACAAAATCGATTTGCCGGCCGCCGACGAGGATCGCGTCAAGCAGCAGATCGAAGACGTGATCGGCATCGATGCCTCAGGCGCGATCGGCGTCTCCGCCAAGAGCGGCCTCAACGTCGAAGCCGTCCTTGAAGCCATCGTCGAACGCCTGCCGGCCCCGAAAGGCGACCCAAAACTGCCTTTGAAGGCAATGCTGATCGACAGCTGGTATGACGCATACC
>JAEWCT010000010.1 GCA_023390485.1 Pseudomonadota bacterium | reverse complement strand
CGAAAGCATTTTCTTGCCCGAAGTTTCTGGTGCGGAGGGTGCTACTCGAACCCACACGACGTTACCGTCTCAGGATTTTAAGTCCTGTGTGTCTACCGGTTCCACCACGTCCGCGCCGGTCGGACTTATGGCGAGTTGAGCGGCCGAGTGCAACAGCCTGATGCAACTCGCGACGTATCAGATCGGGTTTGCGCCCGCTGGCGGCGGCGACGCGGCAGGGGTCATATCGAATACATGGCGCGCCTTCTTCATCAGAGCGAGAAGCTCGGCGGGCGATTCGACATCCAGAGAGTGCGGATATTGGGGGTCGCCCCCAACGAGCTTGTCGGAAACGTTGCCGTCGGGATCGATGAAAAGCGTGCGCGGGACATACGAGCCGTCAGGTGAAAGCTCGCTGTTGAGCTCCTTTTCCTGATCAACGTCAGCCAAGATCATGACGAATTCGCGCGAGGCGGCGACAACCGCTGGATCTTTGAAGACTTTCCGAAAGCGTTTGCAAAACGAGCACCACGTCGCGTGGAAGACCATCAAAACGGGACGGCGGGATTTTGTCGCTTCATAGATACCGGAGCGTGCGTCACGCCAGTTGATCTCGGCGCCATTCCAATCACTCGCATGGTTCGCAGTGCGCGCGAGGGCTGCAAGAGGAAGCGCGGCCAGCAAAAGCGCAGCGCAAACAATGGGACGGATCATGCTTTGGAACTCCAACGCTCGTGGCTTGCCTTTTTCGGGCTTTTGCGGGCTCGAAACAAGTCCGCGAATATTAACTACGGTACAGCGGCTGCTTCAGCGCCCTGTGGGTTCACTCAGCAAACCGGTTTTCGTAAGCTTGCAGATGGATAAAGGCCGTTTCGAGAAGCGGCGTTGCGACGCCCTGCGCCCGGCCCCGGCGAATGATATCGCCGACGATCTGCTCAGCCTCAATACGGCCGCCACGTTCGATGTCGCGAAGCATGGACGCCGAAATCTTGGAGCTTGGATCGCACATCAGGGTATGCGTGAAATCGAGCATTGCCTGCTCCGGCGGATAGCCGTTCGCGGTGGCAATGGCCACGCATTCGCTCACGATTCCGGTCATGAATTCGGGGCCCTGCCCGGTGCGATTGATCTCGCCGACGGATGCGCGCATCAGGCATGTGGATGATGCGAGCCCGGCTATGAAGAACCACTTGCCCCACATGGAGGCGATGACGTCAGCGGAAAGCCGCGCATCGCAGCCCTTCGCGAGCACGTCGTGCAGCCTTGCCGATCCGCTCTTTTGCTCGGCAGATCTCGGCCCGAGCGTGATGGCCGCGAACGGACCAAAGTGGTGAATCATCCCATCCTCGGTCAAGGTAACGCTGATCTGGCACATCCCGCCGAGGACGCGCGGCGTGCCGAATGCAGCGTCGAGTGTTTCAAGATGCTTCATGCCGTTGAGCAGTGGCAGAACCAAAGTTTCATTACCGACGGCGGGCCGTATCGTCTCGATCGCTTCGCCGAGGTCGTAGGCCTTGGCACTGAGGATAACGGCGTCGAAGGGGCTCGAGATTTCCTCGCGGGTGATCGCCTTAACCGGCGTCGTCAAATTCCCGACGGGACTGTCGATCTTGATGCCGTTGCGGAGCAGCTGATCGCGGCGTTTCGGCCGGACGAGAAACGTGACGTCGGCGCCGGCCTTTGTCAGCCGTCCACCGAAATAGCCGCCGGTTGCTCCGGCACCGAGAAAGAGAAGTCGCATGATCGAGGTCCGCTTTTAGTTTCTGTCCGAATGGTAATGCCGGGAAGATGTCTTGGTTCTAACGTACTCTCCGATGATCACATCATCTCACGATTGACGGTGTTTTGCGCACGGGGAGTTGTTTGGCGGTGATGCATAAAGCTCCCTATGTGGAGGGTGACGCGGAGAGAGATCCGCACCGAAACATAATGGAGCTTACATGATCCGCATCATTTCAATTGGACTGGCGACTGCCTTTTTTGCGCTTCCGGCCCTTGCGGAAGAGTCCCCGTCGAGCGACGCCGGAAAAACGGCGGCGTTCAGTGCTGAACTTGCAAGCGCGGCCAATGCCGAACAGGCTCGTCAGCAGCTCGCGCATCAGGGTTATACGGCGATTTCCCCCCTTCACCGCGATTCCGGCCGTTGGGTCGGCACGGCCATCAAGGACGGCAAGTCCGTGTTTGTCGCGGTTATCGCGCCGCAGGCCCCGAACGTCGCGACGGAATAGTTTCCTTCACAACAAAAATCGGCGCTCTCCGATCGTGGATGGCGCCGATTTTTTCATTTCGTCGGGCGATCGCCTTCCGCCGGGGCGGAAACGTCTAGCTTTTCTTCTCTGGCGCGACGACGCGGATGGAGAGTTCGCGGAGCTGCTTGGGCGCGGCTTCGCTCGGCGCACCCATCAGCAGATCGGCAGCTTGCTGGTTCATCGGGAATAGCGCGACCTCACGCACGGTTTTCCCGCCCGTCAGCAACATGACGATGCGCTCGATGCCCGCCGCCATGCCGCCATGCGGTGGGGCGCCGTACTGGAAGGCACGGTAGAGACCGCCAAAGCGCGCCTCAACACCGGCCTTGGATAGTCCGGTGATCTCGAAGGCTTTGACCATCGTCTCCAGCACGTGGTTACGCACCGACCCTGAGGCGATCTCGTAGCCGTTGCAGACGATGTCGTACTGGTTCGCCTTGAGCGCGAGAAGCGCGTCGCGTCCGGATTTCTCGGCGGCTTCCAGCGCCTCGCGTCCCCCCTTCGGCATCGAGAACGGGTTGTGCGAGAAGTCGATCTTCTTCTCTTCCTCGTTCCATTCGAACATCGGAAAGTCGACGATCCAGCACAGGTCGAAACGGTCCTGCGCGATCAGGTTCAGCTCTGCGCCGACGCGGGTGCGCGCGAGGCCGGCGAACTTGACGAAATCCTTCGGCTTGCCGGCGA
>JAEWCT010000165.1 GCA_023390485.1 Pseudomonadota bacterium | reverse complement strand
CGCCAACCAAAACGACCTGCCCATACTGCGGTGTCGGTTGTGGCATCGTGGCGGAGGTCGCTGCCAGCGGTAAGGTCACAGTACGCGGGGACGTGGAGCATCCGGCGAACTTTGGTAGGCTTTGCTCGAAGGGCTCCGCACTGGGAGAAACGGTCGACCTCGACGACCGGCTCCTGTATCCGGAAGTTGGCGGGAAAAGGACGACTTGGGATGCGGCGCTCGATCTCGTCGCGTCGCGCTTCTCGAAGACAATCGCCGAATATGGCCCGGATTCGGTCGCGCTCTATGTTTCGGGCCAGCTGCTGACCGAAGACTATTACGTCGCCAACAAGCTGATGAAAGGCTTCATCGGCTCCGCGAATATCGACACCAATTCGAGGCTCTGAATGGCATCGTCGGTCGCGGGACACAAACGCGCGTTCGGCTCGGATACGGTGCCGGGGTGCTACGAGGACCTGGAAATCGCCGACCTCATCGTGCTTGTCGGCTCCAATCTAGCCTGGTGTCATCCAGTCCTTTATCAGCGCATTGTCGCCGCGAAAGAGAAGCGGCCGCACATGAAGATCGTGCTGATCGATCCGCGCCGCACGGTGACAGCCGATATCGCCGACCTGCACCTGCCAATCAAACCCGATGGCGACGTCACGCTTTTCGTCGGGCTCCTCAAACATCTCTTTGAGACGGGTTCCATCGATCGGGATTTTGTCGCGTCTCACACTTCGGGATGCGCCGAAGCCCTAAGTGCCGCGGAGGCGCTCGATGCCCTGACGATTGTCGAGCAAACAGGCCTGAGCCACGCGATGGTTCAAAGCTTTTTCGATCTCTTTGCGCAGACGGAGAAAACGGTCACGGTCTTCAGCCAAGGCGTCAACCAGTCCTCCTGTGGGAGCGACAAGGTCAACGCCATCATCAATTGCCATCTCGCGACAGGACGCATTGGCAAGCCTGGCGCTTCGCCGTTTTCCGTCACCGGTCAGCCAAATGCGATGGGTGGTCGGGAGGTCGGCGGCCTCGCAAACATGCTTGCGGCGCATATGGACATAGAGAAGGCGGCGGATCGCGAGCGAGTCCAACGCTTCTGGCAATCGCCCTCGGTGGCGACGAAGCCGGGCCTCAAGGCCGTCGATATGTTTCGTGCTGTCGCCGACGGCCGCATCAAGGCGCTTTGGATCATGGCGACCAACCCGGTAGACTCGATGCCCGACGCGGGCAATGTCGAGGAAGCTCTTCGCAATTGCCCGTTCGTCGTTGTCTCTGACGTCAGCGCGAACACCGACACCATACGCCACGCGCATGTTCGATTGCCGGCGGCAGCATGGGGCGAGAAGAGCGGCACGGTGACTAACTCGGAGCGGAGGATATCGCGGCAGCGGAGCTTCCTTCCGCTTCCTGGCGAAGCAAGGCCAGACTGGTGGATCATTTGCGATGTGGCGAAGCGCATGGGCTTCGGCGCCGCTTTCAATTTTCAATCGCCCGCGGAGATCTTTGCGGAGCACGCAGCGCTTTCCGCTTTCGAGAACAATGGAACTCGTGATTTCGATATCGGCGAATTCGAAAATATCTTGGAAGACGATTTCGATCGGCTCGAGCCGTTTCAATGGCCTCGCCGTGCGGGCTCTGCACCACGTCTGCGGATGTTCGACGACGGCAGGTTCTTCACGTCTGACAAAAAGGCCCGCTTGCTCGCAATCGTCGCTAAGGAGGTTCCGCGGACAACCCATGCCTTCCCGATGACGCTCAATTCCGGGCGCATTCGCGATCACTGGCATACGTTGACGCGGACTGGCAAAAGCCACCGGCTCTCACAGCATTACGGGGAACCGTTCGCGGAAATTCACCCCGAGGATGCGGCGCGCCACAGCATCAAGGACGCCGATCTCGTTCGGGTTTCGACCGGATCTGCCTTCATCATTGTGCGCGCGCTTGTCTCGACGCGCCAGCAATCTGGCTCGATTTTTGTTCCGATGCACTGGACCGATCAATTCGCGTCGAAGGCGCGCGTCGATACGCTTGTGCCCCCGGTTGTGGATCCAGTTTCGGGCCAACCCGCATCGAAGAATATCGCCGTCCGCATCGAACGTTTCGTCGCTGAGGCGTACGGATTTGCGGTTGTTGCTCAGAAGCCCAAGCATATCGACGCTGAGTATTGGGCACTTGCGAAGTGTAATGGAGGCTGGCGCGTCGAGCTTGGCTTTGCGACGTCCCGCGAGAATTGGGCAACTCTAGCCGCCGAACTTTTCGGCGAGCCATCGAATGCTGAGACCATTGCGTTTCACGATCGCCAGAGCTCTCGCTATCGCTTCGCCTGCTATCACGATGAAGCGTTATTGGGCGCGCTCTTTCTTGCGCCGGAGCCCGTAGCCGTTTCACGAGATTGGGCTGTGGGACAACTCACGGCGCCACATCCCCGGGCGGCTCCGCGCTTCAGATTGATTGCCGGGCGTCCCGGCGCGGGCGCCACCGACAAGGGCGCGACCGTCTGCTCGTGCTTTGGCGTCGGCGCCAATGAGATCGCGGATGCCGCACGACGCGGCTGCAGCTCCGTTGCGGCGATCGGAGAGACATTGCAAGCCGGCACGAACTGCGGCTCTTGCCGCGCTGAAATCCGAACCATCATCGACGCGCAAAACCTCGAAGCAGCGGAGTGACCCTTGAAACGAGCAAGCGAATATTTGCCTCTGACGTTGGCGTTAGGTGCGTTTTTTAGTCTGTCCAGCATGTCACATGCCGCCGATCTAGGTGGCGATTGCTGCAGCGATCTCGAAGAGCGCGTTGCCGAACTCGAAGCGACGACCGCACGTAAAGCCAATCGCAAGGTCTCTCTGACGATATCCGGGTACGTCGCCCAGGAGCTGACCTGGTGGGATGATGGCGCGGAGAGCAACGCTTATCTCCACGGGCTCGGCCCGACGCAGGCGACGCATGTCAAGTTCACCGGCGAAGCCCAGTTCATGCCGGGCTGGAAGGCGGGATACACGCTCAGAATTCAGAATCTTTCCGACAACCCGTTTGGGCGCAACGCCACGACGGGTGCAGCGATGAATCAATCTTCGGCCAACTTCGACCAAGGCCTCAATGTCCAGATGTCGTATTGGTATTTGCAAAGCAAAGATCTCGGCAAGGTGAGCATCGGCCGGCAAGCGGACGCTTCGAAGAGCGTCGCGATGTTCACGGATCAGTCGGGGACTCAGATCATCGACAACTATACGTTCCTTGCCGGCTTTCCGCAGTTTGGCATTCGGAGAAACGGTGCACTTGTGCCGGGGCTTACGTGGGGCCAGCTTGCGTATTGCTATTCCCAGAACGTTCCGCTCGGTGGCGACTGCGACGGCCTCGTTATGAACTCAGTGCGATATGATTCTCCGATATTTGGCGGATTTTCCGTATCGGCGAGTTGGGGCGAAAATGACGATTGGGAAATCGCAGCGCGCTACGCAGGGCAATGGAACGGGTTCAAGGTTCAGCTTGGTGCCGGCTATTCGGAGAATACCGACGAGCGCATCAGCGGAACAGCCGTTATGACGTCGAAGGATTCACAGTTCTTCCAGGCAGGCGGCTATATCGAGCACCAACCGACCGGCCTTTTCGTGCATGCGGCCTACGGTCGTGAAGACAACAACAATGCGCTTTTGACGAACGGTCATGCCGCTCCCGACAGTCATCAGTGGTACGTCAAGTCCGGTATCCGGCAACGATGGACGCCGCTTGGTGCCACGATCGTCTACGGCGACTATGCCGAGTATGACGATCAACTTGGCCCAACCGCGCTTGCGTTAGGTGCGACGGGAAGCAAATTCTCCCGATATGGCGGAGGCATTGCGCAGGAAATCGATGCTGCAGCAATGACCCTCTACCTCAAATTTCAGCATTATGATGCCGACGTGTCGGGAACTCAGGCTTTGACCGATCTCCAGGGGATCGACCTCGTCAGCGTCGGTGGGCTGATCAACTTCTAAGGTGCGTTTTGGGACGAGATGGCGGAGGTATTTAAGATGCATGCTGACGCGACATCATTGCCGCAACGCGTTTCGGGTACGGGCTATTCCTTGCTCGGCGTCCTTCAGCGCGCTCTGAGAGCGGCGTCGATGACGTTCGCCCATCTGGGCAGAATGGCCTCGAAATCGACAGACCGTTCCGAAAGCGAAAGTGATCGCGTCCGCCCGCTCGGCCGCGTGACGCTGGCCGGCGCGGGGCCGGGAGACCCGGAGCTTTTGACGATCAAGGCGGTGCGCGCCATTGAAAGCGCCGACGTTATTCTATTCGATGCTCTTGTTTCGGACGCCGTTCTCGAACTGGCACCGAAACACGCGGAGCTCATTTGTGTGGGCAAGAGAGGCGGACGACCAAGTTGCCGTCAAGACGACATCAATAGACTGATGGCTGAACACGCCAGCGCCGGCAAACACGTCGTTCGCCTGAAATCGGGTGACCCCGCGATCTTCGGAAGAGCTGGCGAAGAGATGTCGTATCTCGTATCCGCTGGTCTCGAGGCACAAATCGTGCCGGGTATCACCGCGGGATCCGCAATGGCCGCAGCCTTTGGAATTTCACTCACGCATCGCAATCATGCCAGGTCCGTGCGCTTCGTCACGGGCCATTCAAAAAATGGCGGACTGCCCGAGAATATCGACTGGCAAGCAATCGCTGATCCATCGACGACGACGGTTTTCTATATGGGTGCGTCCTTCGCCGGAGAGATTGCGACGCGGCTTATGGCAATCGGAATGTCAGGCAATACACCAGTCGGGATCGCATCGGCGCTCAGTCGAGGCAATGAAAGGCTCGTCCGCTGCGCACTCAGAGAACTCAGCGACGCTCTTAACGGCTTCGACCGCCGCGAGCCGCTGATCCTTGGGATCGGACAGGTATATTCGACAGCATTTGAGGCGCCTCTCATCCGCAACGCTGCTCACGCGACCACGAATTGAACGATCGTTCCTTTACGCCAACTTGAGCTGAGGCTCGAGCTTCGCCCTTGGCTTGAGAGAAATGACGAGCAAGGCGGCGACGATGCACATAACGCCGGCGACATAGAGTGCCGGAAGATACGTGCCGAAGATGGTGCGCGTCGCGCCCGCGCCGAAAGCTGCAGTTGCGGCTCCGAGTTGGTGCCCGGCGAAAATCCAGCCGAAGGTCAAAGTGGCTCTCTCAGATCCAAAGCGTTCAGCCGTTAGCTTGACGGTCGGCGGCACCGTCGCCACCCAGTCGAGGCCGTAAAAGAGACCGAAGATCGACAGCCCGAGCACCGTGAACTCGCTGAACGGCAGGTAGAGAAGCGACAGTCCGCGAAGTCCGTAAAACCAGAAGAGCAGCCAGCGATTATCGTAGCGGTCCGATAGCCAGCCCGCGAAGATCGTACCCATGAAATCCAAGACGCCGATCATGGCGAGCATGCCTGCTGCACCGACCGGTGCGATTCCAAAATCTCCGCACAGCGATATCCAATGCGTTTGGATGAGCCCGTTGGTGCTGAGGCCGCACACAAAGAAGGTCAAGAACAGAACCCAGAAGGTCGGAGAACTCGATGCCTCGCGCAGTGCGATCAACGGAGAAGACAATAGCGACAAAAGACGGTGGTCCCTCTTCGGCGGCTCGACGACTTCCTTTTCGCCAAACGGCGCCAAGCCGACGTTGGAGGGGTAGTCGCGCATAAAGAGCAAGACGGCGAGCAGGGCCAGAAGCAGGATCGCCACGACCAAGAGAAGTGCGGCGCGCCATCCGATGCGCTGCGTCAGCTCGGCCAGAAGAGGCAGAAAGACAAGCTGGCCGGTGGCCGTACTCGCCGTCATCATGCCGACGACGAGACCGCGCCGTCGTGAGAACCAGCGGGTGGCGACTGTCGCGCCAAGGACGAGCGCCGTCATGC
>JAEWCT010000253.1 GCA_023390485.1 Pseudomonadota bacterium | reverse complement strand
TGACGCAGACCGCGGTAGCAACCGAGGTCCATCAGACGCTTGATGTTGGTCTGAACTTCGCGGCGCAGGTCGCCTTCAACCGTGTAATCGCGGTCGATCGTCTCACGGATCTGAAGAACCTCGGCGTCCGTCAGCTGGTTGACGCGACGTTCGGCCGGGATATTGCACTTCGCGCAAATCTCTTTCGAGAATTTGGGCCCGATGCCGTGGATATAGCGAAGCGCGATTTCGACGCGCTTGCCGGTTGGAATGTTGACGCCTGCGATGCGGGCCACTTCAGTCTCCTGCCTTTAAACTTTAAATCTCGAGCCGAATAACGATGCGATCTTGTTGATTCTCAAGTGCAAATAGGCACAACGACCGCAGTACCGGGGTTTCGTGCCCTGGTCCGGATCAAGTTGAGCCCTAAAAGAAAGTTGTGTGTTCTACCGCGGGTCATCCCTTCCGTCAATCCGTGCTTCTTTGTGTCACGCATGCTGGAATTGGTCCAGAAGCTCACCGATTTGGCGGCTGACCTCCGGAATGGGCATCATGCCGTCCACCGACTTGAGCAGCCGGGGGGCGTAGTAGTAACCAAGGAGCGGCGCAGTTTCGCGGTAATAGGCGATCAGGCGCGTTTTCAGGGCGTCGGCGTTGTCATCGGCGCGGACCGTGCCGCCAGCCGCGAGCGTCTCGCGGGCGCGGCATTCGATCCGCTCGATCAGCTTCGTATCGTCGACCTTCAGCTCGACGACGACGTCGAGATGGCGGCCCTTGGACTTCAGCAGCTCGTCCAGGGCATCGGCCTGGGCCAGCGTGCGCGGAAACCCGTCGAGGATGAAGCCCTTGGCGCAGTCGGGCTCCGAAATGCGGTCGGCGATGATGCCAATGACGACCTCGTCGCTGACGAGGCTGCCCGCCTCCATAATTTTCTTCGCCTTGAGACCAACCGGCGTGCCTGCCTTGACGGCGGCGCGCAGCATGTCACCGGTCGAAAGTTGCGGCAGCCCGAGGCGCTCGGAGATCAGCTGAGACTGGGTACCCTTGCCCGCCCCTGGCGGCCCAAGCAGTATCAGGATCATCGCCGGGCCCCGCGGAGTTTGGCCTTCTTGATCAGCCCCTCATACTGCTGAGCGATGAGGTGGCTCTGGATCTGGGCGACGGTGTCCATCGTGACGCTGACGGCGATGAGCAGTGAGGTGCCGCCGAAATAGAGCGGAATGCCGGCATACGACGTCAGGATCTCGGGAAGGACGCAGACCGCTGCCAGATACAAGGCGCCGACGACTGTAATGCGGGTCAAGACATAGTCGATATATTCGGCCGTCTTCTCGCCAGGGCGGATACCGGGAAGGAAGCCGCCGTACTTGCGAAGGTTATCTGCGGTTTCCTTCGGGTTGATCACGACCGCGGTGTAGAAGAACGCAAAGAACAGGATCAGCAACGAATAGACGAGCATATGCAGCGGCTGGCCCGAGCCAAGCGCCGCGACAGCCTCATTGAGCCATTCCGGGCCCTGCCCTGCCGTGAACTGCGCAACCGTGATCGGCAAGAGCAGCAGCGAGGACGCGAAGATCGGCGGAATGACGCCGGAAGAGTTGAGTTTCAGCGGCAGATGCGAAGCTTCGCCCTGGAACATCTTGTTCCCGACCTGCCGCTTTGGATACTGGACCAGCAGACGCCTTTGGGCGCGCTCGAAGAATACGATCGCGGCGACAACAGCCAGAGCCAGCACCAGGAAGAACACTAGAATGCCGGGCGAAATCGAGCCGGTGCGCGACAGCTCGAAGAGTTGTACGAGCGCGTTCGGCAATCCCGCGACGATACCGGCGAAGATGATCAGCGACGTGCCGTTACCGACGCCGCGCTGCGTGATCTGCTCGCCGAGCCACATCAGGAAAACGGTACCGCCGACGAGGGTGATCACCGTCGTCATGCGGAAGAACATGCCCGGATCCAGAACCACGGCGCCGGCCGCGTTTCGCGAGCCTTCAAGGCCAACGGCGATGCCATAGGCCTGCAGCGCAGCGAGAATGACCGTCAGATACCGCGTGTATTGGTTGATCTGCTTGCGGCCGGCCTCGCCTTCTTTCTTCAAGGCTTCCAGTTTCGGCGAAATCGAGCTCATCAACTGCATGATGATCGACGCCGAGATGTACGGCATGATGTTCAGAGAGAAGATCGCGAGACGCTCGAGTGCGCCGCCCGAGAACATGTTGAACATGCCCAGGATGCCGCCGGCCTGCTGCTTGAACGTTTCAGCGAATGCAGCCGGGTTGATGCCCGGCAGCGGGATGAACGTGCCGAGCCGGAAAACGATCAGTGCGCCAAGCGTGAACCACAGGCGCCGCTTCAAATCCTCCGCCTTGGCGAAGGCGCTGAAGTTCAGATTCGAAGCAAGCTGCTCGGCAGCGGAAACCATTGGTCTCTTCTCCTAACCGTTGCGACCCTGCCAAATGGCGTCGTCGCAACTTGGGCCCGGATAGCGCCGTTTCCGGCGCCTTCCGGCCTCGAACGCTCAATCGGGCTGGTTCCCCAGGCCAAATCGCGCGCTCGCGTTATTCCTCCGACTTCGCAGCGCCCGGCTTCTTGCCGCGGGCGGCCTTCTTGTCGGCCGACTTCTTGCGCTTCTCTTCGTCCGCTGCGAGGACCTTGCGCTCGATCACGGTGACGGTGCCGCCAGCCTTCTCGATCGCTGCCTTTGCCTTCGCGGAGGCATGGTTGACCGTGATCGAGATCTTGGCCTTGATCTCACCGTCGGCGAGGAGACGAAGACCGTCCTTCGCACGGCGCACGATACCAGCTTCAATCAGGGACGCCAGATCGACCGGCTTCGAGCCGTCGAGACGCTTGTCCTCGATCGCCTGCTGCAGCGAGCCGATGTTGATCTCGTTGAAATGCTCAGGGCGCCACTTGTTGAAGCCGCGCTTCGGCAGACGGCGATGCAAGGGCATCTGACCGCCTTCGAAGCCGCCGATCGCGACGCCGGTACGAGCCGTCTGGCCCTTGCCGCCGCGGCCGCCCATTTTGCCCAAGCCCGAGCCGATACCGCGACCGATGCGGACGCGCGTCTTCTTGGCGCCGGGGTTGTCCTTAATACCGTTGAGCCGCATAACCGTTATTTCCCTTCTTCGACCTGAACGAGGTGCTGAACTTTTTTCAGCATGCCGCGAACAGCCGGCGTGTCTTCAACCGTCGAGGTACGACCGATCTTATTCAGCCCGAGGCCGATCAGCGTGTCGGCCTGCCGCTCGGGGCGCCGGTTGGCGCTCCGCACCTGCTTCAGCGTGATCGTCTTCTTCGTCGCCATATCGTAACCTCAGGTCCCTTTGTGAAGCGGCAGATTTGCTGCAGCGCTTCCGTTATTTGCTTCAGACGTCCGCACCGGCCTCGGCAGCGGCCGAGCCGTCGCGACGACGCGACACGATGTCGGAAACCTTCTTGTTGCGGCGAGCAGCGACGCCGCGCGGATTTTCCTGCGCCTTAAGCGCATCGAACGTCGCGCGGACGACGTTATAGGGGTTCGTCGAGCCCATCGACTTCGCAACGATGTCATGCACGCCGACCATCTCGAAAACGGCGCGCATCGCGCCGCCTGCGATGATGCCGGTACCGGCCGGAGCCGAGCGCAGGATCACCTTGCCGGCGCCGTGACGGCCGACGCTATCGTGATGAAGCGTACGCGCGTCGCGCAGCGGCACGCGGAGAAGGTTGCGCTTTGCACCTTCGGTCGCCTTGCGGATCGCCTCCGGAACCTCACGGGCCTTGCCGTGGCCGAAGCCGACGCGGCCCTTCAAGTCGCCTACGACGACGAGCGCAGCAAAGCCGAAGCGCTTACCGCCCTTGACGACCTTGGCGACGCGATTGATGTGAACGAGCTTATCGGAAAACTCGCTGTCGCGCTCCTCGCGATCTCTGCCACGGTCTCTCTGGGGTCCACGTGCCACGTTTCGGTTCCTCTCGGGTATCTCTCTTAAAACTTCAGTCCGCCCTCGCGGGCGGCATCGGCGAGCGCCTTGACGCGCCCATGAAACAGAAAGCCGCCGCGGTCGAAAACGACCTCGGTGACGCCAGCCTTGACGGCGCGCTCGGCGACGAGCTTGCCGATGGCAGCGGCTGCTGCCTTGTCGGCGCCCGTCTTCAGCGAGCCCTTGACGTCCTTCTCGAGCGTCGAAGCCGAAGCGAGGGTTACGCCCTTCACGTCGTCGATCACCTGCGCGTAGATATTCTCCGACGAGCGGTGAATGGAAAGCCGGGGGCGGCCATTCGCGGCGGCCTTGAGGCTTCGACGAACACGCGCCTTGCGGTTCGTAAATTTCTGATTGCTGTTGGCCATCGGTGCCGGTCCTACTTCTTCTTGCCTTCCTTGCGGAGGATGTATTCGCCCTTATAGCGCACGCCCTTGCCCTGATAGGGCTCCGGCTTGCGAGAGGCACGGATGACGGATGCCACCTGGCCGACCGCCTGCTTGTCGATGCCGGAGACCGACACCAGTTCGCTCTTTGCGCCGCCGACCTTGACGTCCACGCCCGCCGGGATCTTCAGCACGACGTCGTGGCTGTAGCCGACGGAAAGCGTCAGCGTGTCCTTGCCCTTCATCGTCGCCTTGAAGCCGACGCCGTGGATCTCGAGATCCTGGCTGTAGCCTTCGGTCACGCCCTTGATGAGGTTCGCGATCTGAGTCCGCGACATGCCCCACTCGGAGCGCGCAAGCTTCGTGTCTTCGAGAAGGCTGACGTCGATGCCTTCGTCCGTCCGCTGAACCTTCAAGGCGTCCGGAACCGTGAAGGCGAGCTCGCCCTTCGGGCCCTTCATCTTGACGGTCTGACCGGCGATCGTCGCCGTCACGTTCGACGGGACCGGAACGGGTTTCTTACCGATGCGCGACATGGCTTCTTCAAACCTTGTTTCGCCGAGGCCGAAGCCCCAGCCTTTAGAATACGTTGCAGATGACTTCGCCGCCGACGTTGGCTTCGCGCGCCTTCGAGTCCGACATGACGCCCTTCGGCGTGGACAGGATAGCGACGCCGAGGCCGTTGGCGACGACCGGAATTCCCTTTACCGCCGAATAGACGCGACGGCCGGGCTTCGAGATGCGCTCGATCTCACGAATGGCCGGCTGGCCATTGTAATACTTGAGCTCGATCTCGAACTGAGGCAGTTCGCCCTTCAATTCGACGCGGCTGTAGCCGCGGATATAGCCTTCCTCAGCGAGCACGTCGAGGACGCGGGCGCGGAGGCTAGAAGCAGGGGTGGCGACCTTCGGCCGGCGACGCAACTGAGCGTTCCGGATGCGGGTCAGCATATCGCCCAACGGATCATTCACGGACATTGATGCTTCCTCTTACCAGCTCGCCTTGACCATGCCCGGGATGCGCCCCTGGCTCGCCAGCTCGCGGAGCTGGTTGCGGCACATCTTGAGCTTGCGGTAGTTGCCGCGTGGACGGCCGGTGATCTCGCAACGATTGCGGATGCGAACCTTCGAGCCGTTACGCGGCATTTCGGCAAGCTTCAGGCGAGCGGCGAAACGCTCTTCCGGCGTCTTCGTCTTGTCCTTGGCAAGCAGCTTCAGGCGCTTGCGCTTCGGAGCCTGCTCGGCCGTCATCTTGCGGCGACGGTTATTTTTCTCAATCGAACTGGTCTTAGCCATTTCATCTCCTCCAAAGGCCTTTCGGCGTCTGCCGAGGTCCTCTAGCTACGGAACGGGAAGTTGAAGCCCTTGAGCAATTCACGGGCTTCGTCATCGGTTCTGGCCGACGTGCAAACGATCACATCGAGGCCCAATACGTTGTCGACCTTGTCGTAGTCGATCTCGGGGAACACGAGGTGCTCCTTGAGGCCGGTCGCATAGTTGCCACGGCCGTCGAAGCTCTTCGGGTTCAGGCCACGGAAGTCCTTCACGCGCGGCAGCGCGATCGTCACGAACCGGTCGAGAAATTCGTACATGCGGTCGCCACGAAGCGTAACCTTGGCGCCGATCGCCATGCCTTCACGGACCTTGTAGGTCGCGATGGCCTTGCGGGCCCGCGTGATGACCGGCTTCTGACCGGCGATCAAAGCGAGATCGCCTGCAGCGACGTCGACTTTCTTACGATCGTTGACGGCTTCGCCAACGCCCATGTTGATCACGATCTTCTCGATACGCGGGATCTGCATCACGTTCGCGTAGCCGAACTTCTCCTTGAGAGCAGCGCGGACGACCTTCTCGTAATGCGACTTGAGGCGCGGCTTGTAATCGGCCGGACGCGGAGCTGCGGGCTCGCGCGGAGCGGCCGATGCCGCGGCCTTCTTGTCGGCGCGCGCCTTCTTGCCTTCGCCAGCACCCTGCGGTGAGCCGCCCTGAGGCTTGGCGCCTTTTGCTGTGTCTTTTGCCATGGCCTAGTTCTTCTCCGGGATCTGCTCGCCCGAGCGCTTTGCGATGCGGACCTTCTTGCCGTCTTCAAGAACCTTGAAGCCGACGCGGGACGGCTTGCCGTCC
>JAEWCT010000137.1 GCA_023390485.1 Pseudomonadota bacterium | reverse complement strand
TGTGAATAACACACAGGCCTAATCCTACCAGAACGCCCCAGACGACGACGAGCTGCCACACCGACATCATCGCCATAGATCCGAGGAGGCCAGTGGAAATCAGCGACAGTGCCGCGATGACGACGTTGCGAACGCCAAAACGGTTCATGAGCGCGGCGGCGAACGGGCCCATCAAACCGAACAGCACCAAGCGAACGGCGAGTGCGAATGAGATGTCAGCATTCTGCCAGCCGAAATCGCGCTGGAGCGGCTCCAGCATAACGCCGGGAGACCCCAAGGCCCCGGCAGTCGCGAGCATGGTCAGAAACGTTGTCCCGGCGACGACCCACCCGTAGTGGATGTTTTTCGTGTCGAGCCATGAAGCAAGCCGGGTCGAGATCATTGCAGGTCCTGACGTTCTGTGGACAAGACGGGTATATGCCCGCATATGGCCAAACGATTAGAGTGTCTGAAGAAGCGTTCTCAAGTGCCTGGCAGCGGCGACGCCCACCGTTCTCTCGAACGCCGTTTGGGCTTCGTCCCACAGCTTCGCACCGTCGACAAGCACACGTCTTCCTCGAGCTGTGAGCACCACAGCGGCCTCACGCAGATCCTCTCCATGAAGCGTCTTTACAAGACCCATGCGCTCGAGAACCTTGACATTCCGGCCAACGGTTGAGCGATCGAGTTCGGCCAACCGGCCAATTTTACTTAGCGAGACCGGGGCTTCCTGTTCGATCGTCCGCATGAGGCTGAATTGCGCAGTATTGACGCCGGTCGGCATCAGAGCCTCATCGTAAACCGATGTCACCCTCCGTTCGGCCTTGCGAAGTGCGATGCAGTAGCATTTGGTCGCCATGATGTGGGTATCTACCCGCAAATGCACGTCTCTGCAACAAGATTTTCGCGCACGTGCGCTCTTTGCTCTTAGGACGCGATCACGTCTTGCGAGACGGCCCTCGTGGGGGCATGGAAGCTGGCGCGATGCCGGGCCGCCGATCTAACGGCAAACGGCTTTAGCAACTCCGCTGTTCCAAGGTAACTAAGAACGATAAGCGTAATAATCGCCAGCGTCGCGGCCGACAGTGGGACAAAGCCGAACCAATATCCGATCGGCGAGAACGGAAGAGAGAGCGCGACTGCGAAGGCGCCGAACGACGATGCCATCAGGGGGCCGCGGGGCAGATCGTGCCAAGGCCTGCCGTTGGTGCGGATGATGAAAATGACGAGAATTTGCGTGGCCATCGACTCGATGAACCAGGCGGTCCGAAATTCTTCGGCCGAAGCATGAACGCCAAAAAGCAAGACTGCAAAAGTCAGAAGATCGAAAACAGACGAAAGCGGACCCATGACCGCTGCAAAACGTATCAGGTTGGCCATATCCCACTGCTGTGGCTTGGCAACAGCATCCCGCCGCACACTGTCGAAGGGAATGCCAAGTTCGGACAGGTCGTAGAGCAGGTTGTTGAGCAGGATCTGCGTCGGCAGCATCGGGAGGAACGGTAGAGCAACGGACGCAATTGCCATCGACAGCATATTGCCGAAGTTGGAACTGGCGCCCATGCGGATATATTTAAGAATATTCGCGAAGGTGCGCCTTCCCTCCTCGACACCATCGGCGACGACTTCAAGGTCAGAGGCAAGCAGGATCATGTCTGCCGCCGACTGTGCCACGCCGCTGGCGCCTTCGACGGAAAGACCGATATCAGCTGCTTTAAGACCCGGCGCGTCGTTGATGCCGTCACCCAGAAATCCGACGACCGCATTGCTCTTCTGCAGAGCGGCGACAACGCGAGCCTTCTGATCTGGCGCCAAACGGCCGAATGCATCGACCTCACGCACCTGGACTGCGAGTGCGTCATCACTCAACCCGGCAATATCGCTTCCGCTCAGCACACGGTCCGCATTGACGCCGACAAGGCCCGCCAGCCTCTTCACAATGACGGGATCATCACCGGAGAGAATTTTAAGGCGAACACCATTCGCGCGAAGCCGTGAAACGGCGCTGGCCGCCGTCGGCTTTGGAGGATCGGCAAATCCGCAAAGTCCGACGAATGAAAGCGCCGTCTCGTCCTCGGCTTGCAAGTCCGCCTTGTCCACTGCAAAGCGCCGGCTTGCGACGGCAATCGTTCGCATGCCTTCCGCTGCGAGAGAACCGACGGTCTCGACGATATGATTTCGTCCGGCTTCGTCTAGCACCACATCGGCATCGCCGAGTTTTTTATGAGTACAGCGCGCTAGAATAGCTTCGGGCGCGCCTTTGACGATCAGAAGGCAGCCCTCCGGGCTCTCCCCCAAGATCGCACCCGATCGCAGCGTATAATCGAAAGTGCGGCGGGCCCGGAGCGTCCAGCCGCTCGCTGCGTTCGGCCGGCTTTGCAGCAATGCGGTATCGAGAGTGCCGCGATCTCCTCCGAGATCGGCTGCCACCGCGCCGAGCAGCGCGGCACGGGGATCGTCTTTGCTTTCCGCATTCAGGCTTCGTGCGAGAGTGATTTCAGCCGATGTCAGGGTGCCCGTTTTGTCCGTGCACAGAATTGACATCGCGCCGAGATCGTGGATTGCGGCCAGCCGCTTCACGATGACCTTGCGCCGGGCCATACGGATCGCACCGCGCGACAGCGTAACGG
>JAEWCT010000109.1 GCA_023390485.1 Pseudomonadota bacterium | reverse complement strand
CACGCCGACCATCCGTTAGCGATCACCGCGAAAGACCCAACGGAGCAGATGCGCGGTTGGCCGGGGTTGGCCGATGCAATCGAAGCCAAGCGCCGCGAAACGAATGCGGGATGGGTTGCCACCTCGAGCTACGCGACGACCGGACAGCTTTTCATGGGCCTCAAAGGACGTAGCGACGTCGCGCAGCTCGACCAGCGCATTCGCTATGAATTCCTACCGCCGCTTAGCGCCTCTCTGCTCGAAAAGCCCGCCCTCTACGTCGAACTCGAACGACGTGTCGATCTGCCGTTGATGCAGCGGAAATTCCGCAAGGTCGAACCGCTCGGAACACTGACGCGCGCCAACGGCAGCCCCGGCGGCGCAACCTACGTACTCTACCTGCTCTCCGATCCGCCCGCACCGCCGCTTTAATTTTCAAACCCGGCGAAGCATCAGCGCCGGCAGGCCGGAAGGTTCGGGCTGCCGGTCGCTGGCAATGAAACTAGGCTGCTTCCCTGTTGAGACGGCCCTCGGCAAGTTTCGTCAGCTTGTCGTCGGCACCGTATTCTTCCTTCAATGTCTTCTCGAGGATCATCGCGAGATCCTTGTGACCCAAGAGCTTCGCCCATGAAACGAGCGTGCCGTAGCGCGTGATCTCGTAATGCTCGGCCGCCTGACCGGCTGCGATCATCGCCGCGTCGCGCGTGTCGGGATCCTTGATATCCGACATCAGCTCTTCGCCCTCTTCCAGAATGCCTTTGATGGCTGGACACTCCGTTGCCTTCGGCTTCCGGCCAAGCGCTTTGAACACCTCATCGAGACGCGTGATGTGCTCCTTCGTCTCTTCCATGTGACCGGTGAACGCCTTGGCGAGCTGCGGGGAATCCGAAGCCTTCGCCATTTTCGGAAGAGCCTTAACGAGCTTGTTTTCCGCGTAATAAATATCATCGAGCGTGTGATTGAACAGGTCTTCCAGATTTTCGATCTTCATGGGGGAGCGTCTCCTCAAGCTGGTTTCGCTTCATGCGGCGATCCGATTGCTAAGGCTGCAACGCCACCCATCGCCGGAGGTTCCCCGACGCAAGAAGCCGTTCAGAAGCGACGAGAACTCTCAGGGCAGCCCGGTCGGCCACACCCTTCAAGCGGCGCAGCGTTTGCGGACGGCTCTATACGCTCGACACTCTTACCGAATGCGCGGCCAAAGCCGACCGGATCAACAGTTCGCGTTTGTTGGCGCCGACGGCCGCAAGCGCATCAAAACCGAACTGCTTGATTGCACGGCGGACCCTGAAGATCTGCGGCGTTTCTTGCACGAAGGCTTCATAACCGAGGGTCTTGAGATAGGCGGTCATATCCTGCCGGTATTTCGGAGCAAAGCGCCCACGCGTGTCATTCCAGAATTTCTGCGGCCCGATAAAGTGAATGATTGCCGGATCGGTTTCCTCGGTAAGACGAGCGCGAGACCCGAACATCCAATTCCAGATCGGAGATAGCTGCCGCCATTGCCCCTTGGTCACGGCATTCAAAGCGCTTTGGTCGTTCATCATGCCGAGGTAGCCGCCGTTTGCGATATACTCGAGAGAGCGGTCGCCAATCCGCTGCTTCTTGAACTCGTTCCTGTCGATCATCATCACGCCGGAGTTGAAGTACGGCGTATCATCATCGAGACCCAACTGGCGCTTGTAATCCAGCCAGATCGGATCAGTGGCTCTGACGATTTCCCCCGCGTCGCAGACGGCGCCAAAAGCGAAGCCGTCGAGATCCATCGCAAACAACTGCGAGATTTCCCGGTTGCCGATCCAGAGGTCGCAATCGAGATAGAGAATTTTTTGATAGTGCTCCGGCAGCACGGAATCCATCGTTAGCCGCCCGAACGCAATCGGCGGCTTCTTTTTCAGCGATGCCGTGCGTTGCGCCCGCTCGTCGGGCACGAAATCTTGGATGGTGATGCCGTCATCGAGCGTCTCGCGCACGGCTTCCGGACATTCGGTGACCAGTAATCTGATATCGAAGTTCCGCGATCGTTGACGCGAGAGTTTCTGTGCCACAAAAAGCGCAGCCGGAAGATACTTCCGATCGGTCAGCAGAACGGCGACATTCGCGGAATTGCCCAAACCCAATCCCCCGCTTTGCTCTCGGTTGAACTCCATTGTTACAAAAGATTACAAAACCTGCGGAGGCAACCGGCTTGGAACCACAATTTCCACAGAAGTTACAATTGAATGCCATTCAGCGTCACAAATGTACCGCGTGCTGGCGGCTGAACGTCCGTTTGGTTTGAGACGATGCCCAAAATGGCGACACGCACACGACGAATGTATTCAGCCCCAATCCGCATGCAGGACTCCCAGCACCCGCGATGAAAACATCGGAAGTCGACATTCTCATCGTACCTGGCTGGCAGGACTCGGGGCCCGATCACTGGCAAAGCCGCTGGGAACGAAATCTCAGGACCGCGCGCCGCGTCATCCAGCAGGACTGGGACAACCCCGAAGTCGAAGTCTGGGGCGACCGCATGGCGAAATTCGCCGGCGGCGCCACGCAACCTGTCGTCATCGTCGCGCATTCGGTTGGCGTGGCGGCGACGATTTTCGCGGCCGACAAGCTGAAGCGCAATCGCGTCATTGGCGCGTTCCTGGTCGCGCCCGCTGATCTCGACCACGCCGACTTCTGGCCCGACACCGGCGGCAAGCGATGGCCACCCGAGAAAGGCGCGCGCGGCTTCGAAACGATGCCGGAACGGCGCTTGCCGTTTCCCGCGCACGTCGTCGTCGCCAGCAACGATCTCTATTGCAGCTACGCGCGCGCCGAGCATCTCGCGGGAAAATGGGGCGCAACATTGAGTGACGCCGGCGAAAGCGGTCACATCAACATCGCATCCGGCCACGGTCCATGGCCCGAGGGTCTGCTACAGTTCGGCCAGTTCTTGAAAAAGCTCGGGTAAGTCTACCGGCGGCCTTCTTGCTTTGGCTAGGAACAACACGTATTCAGTTCGCCGGGCACCGCTCCTGACAAGTCCCTCACCTGCCCATCTCGCCGAAGGCTCGCCTTCGACTCGACGGGCATCCTCTCCCGTACCGGGAGAGGAAAGTGTCCCTTCCTTCTCCCGATGGGAGAAGGTGGCCCAAGGCCGGATGAGGGGACTTGATGCGACGGACCAAATCCATCAGCTCTTCGCCGATTCGATATCGCGCACGGCCGTCGCCAGCGCTTCCGCCATGAAGCTGCGGATCTCAGTGTCGGAAACGGCGATGCCCTTCGCTGCGAGATCGCCCTTTACTTTCCGGAACACGTCTTCGTCGCCCTTCTCAAGAAGGTCGGCCTTGCGAACGTCCTTCACGTAGGCGTCGAGCGCCTCGCCCGTAAGCCCGAGCTTCGCACCGGCCCATTCCGCAAGCGCCCTGTTGCGACGTGCCTCGGCGCGGAAGCGCAGATCTTCGTCATGAGCGAACTTGCTCTCGTATCCTCGTTCGCGTTCGTCGAAGGTCGTCATGCGTCATCCTCCTCCCCGGACTGCCAGCCGGTATGGACCTTTGGTTGTATAGACTGAATCTGCACGCTATACGCGTATTGCAGGGGCCCCGCAAATGCATATCTCAACGCACGGTTACCGCGTGGGCTGAACTAAATCAACGGCTTGGCTACCGCTCACCATAAGAGGCGCTGCGGCTCATGGTCTACATTGTGTCGCCCCCCTCGTTCGGCTAGTGTCCGGCCAAGACATACGAGCGCGAAAAGGTGCGCCGCTTCCTTCCCGACAAGAAGAAAACCCGTTGGAGAATCAAGGCGTCAGCGTCCGTGTACGAACTCGTGAAAAGATCCGTGTATCGCAATGAGTGAGAGCAAGCTGTTGATCCTCAGAGGTCCAGGAATGAACAAGCGTCGGCGAATTTACGAGGGTAAGGCAAAGGTCCTTTATGAGGGTCCTGAACCGGGCACCCTTATTCAACACTTCAAGGACGACGCGACTGCCTTCAACGCAAAGAAGCATGCGTTGATCGAGGGCAAGGGCGTTCTGAACAATCGCATCTCCGAGTACATATTTACGAAGCTCGGCGAGATCAGCGTGCCGACACACTTCATCAAGCGTCTCAACATGCGCGAGCAGTTGATCCGCGAGGTCGAGATCGTGCCGCTCGAAGTCGTCGTGCGCAACGTCGCTGCAGGCTCACTCTCAACGCGCCTCGGCCTTGAGGAAGGCTCGCAGCTGCCGCGCTCAATCATCGAGTTCTACTACAAGAAGGACGAGCTCAACGACCCGATGGTCTCGGAAGAGCACATCACGGCGTTCGGCTGGGC
>JAEWCT010000099.1 GCA_023390485.1 Pseudomonadota bacterium | reverse complement strand
AAAAGCCTCGGCGCCGACTGCATCGAGAAAGAGATGCGGCCCGAACATCAGGAGGCGCTGACCAAGCTTCTCGCAGATGCCGGAATAAAGGACGCCAAAGCTTCAGAGTTCCGCAGATATGGCTCTGCACGCAAGCTTTATAACTTCAACATCGACAACGCGGATGCTTACTGATGTCGCCGAAAATCCCGCTTACGACACCACGCCACTCGGCTACGTTCGATGATTACACGCTGTCGGAAATCCGGCGCGCGGCATCGACCGGCATCTACGATATTCGTGGAGGCGGCGCCAAGCGCCGTGTACCGCATTTCGACGATCTTCTATTTCTCGGCGCCTCGGTATCGCGCTATCCTCTCGAAGGTTATCGCGAACGCTGCAGCACGAGCGTGACGCTTGGCACGCGGTTCGCCAAGAAGCCGATCGAGCTCAAAATTCCGATCACGATTGCGGGCATGAGCTTCGGCGCACTGTCGGCAAACGCGAAGGAAGCGCTCGGCCGTGGCGCCTCGATCGCAGGCACCTCGACGACGACGGGCGACGGCGGCATGACGCCGGAGGAGCGCGGTCAGTCGAAGACACTCGTCTATCAGTACTTGCCATCACGCTATGGCATGAATCCAGACGATCTGCGCAAAGCGGATGCGATCGAAGTCGTCGTCGGTCAGGGTGCGAAGCCAGGCGGCGGCGGCATGCTGCTCGGTCAGAAGATTTCGGATCGCGTTGCCGAGATGCGCAACCTGCCGAAGGGCATCGACCAGCGCTCGGCGTGTCGCCATCCCGATTGGACGGGTCCGGACGATCTTGAAATCAAGATCCTCGAAATCCGTGAAATCACCGACTGGCAAAAGCCAATCTACGTGAAGGTCGGCGGTACGCGTCCCTACTACGACGTTGCTCTCGCCGTCAAAGCAGGCGCCGACGTCATCGTTCTCGACGGCATGCAGGGCGGCACCGCGGCAACGCAGGAAGTCTTTATCGAGAACGTCGGCCTGCCGACGCTCGCTTGCATCCGGCCGGCCGTTCAGGCCTTGCAGGATCTGGGCATGCACCGCAAGGTTCAGCTTATCGTGTCGGGCGGTATTCGCAACGGTGCCGACGTCGCCAAGGCGCTGGCGCTTGGCGCTGACGCCGTCGCGATCGGCATGGCCGCGCTCGTTGCTCTGGGCGACAACGATCCAGCACTCGATGCTGAATACGCGAAGCTCGGCACGAAAGCCGGTTGCTACGATGATTGGCATGAGGGCCGCGATCCGGCGGGTATCACAACCCAGGATCCCGAACTCTCGAAGCGCCTCGACCCGGTACGGGCCGGACGCCGTCTTGCCAACTACCTGAAGGTGATGACGCTCGAAGTACAGACGATCGCTCGCGCTGCTGGACACAACAACATCCACAATCTCGAGCCCGAAGATCTCTGTGCATTGACGATCGAAGCCGCTGCAATGGCTCGCGTCCCCCTCGCGGGAACGTCTTGGATACCCGGAGTGACAGGATCGGGCGGCTTATAAGCCGCCCCTTTTTTTGAACACCGGCAAGAGAAATAATCAAAGAACACCAGAGTTGAGGAAACTAAGTATGGCTCAAGATCTCGCCCAGCTCGCTAAAGAGCGCGGCATTCGCTACTTCATGATCTCGTACACGGACCTTTTCGGTTCGCAGCGCGCCAAGCTCGTTCCTTCGTCGGCGATCGCCGACATGCAGAAGGACGGTGCAGGTTTCGCTGGATTTGCGACCTGGTTCGACATGACGCCTGCGCACCCCGATCTCTTCGGTCTGCCTGACGCGTCGTCAGTCATTCAGCTGCCGTGGAGGAAGGAAGTCGCGTGGGTCGCCGCCGATTGCGTGATGGAAGACAAGCACGTTGCGCAGGCGCCTCGCGTCGTTCTGAAGAAGGTCGCGGCAGAAGCCGCGGAACTTGGCCTCTACGTCAAGACCGGTGTCGAGTGCGAATTCTTCCTGACTACTCCGGACGGAAACGAGATCTCGGACTGCAAAGATACCGCTGCGAAGCCCTGCTACGATCAGCAGGCCTTGATGCGCCGCTACGATGTCATCGCAGAAATTTGCGATTACATGCTCGAACTCGGCTGGGGTCCGTACCAGAACGATCACGAGGACGCGAACGGCCAGTGGGAAATGAACTGGAACTTCGACGATGCTCTGCTCACCGCAGACAGGCATTCGTTCTTCAAGTTCATGACGCGCTCGATCGCTGAAAAGCATGGCTTGCGCGCGACGTTCATGCCGAAGCCGTTCCCGAACCTCACCGGCAATGGCTGCCATGCCCACATCTCCGTCTGGGACAAGGACGGCAAGACCAACATGTTTTACGACGGGCATGATGAAATGGGCCTGTCGCAACAGGGCTACAACTTCCTCGGCGGCATCATGAAACATGCCGAGGCTCTTGCTGCAATCACCAACCCGACGGTCAACTCGTACAAGCGCATCAACGCACCACGCACCACATCGGGCGCGACGTGGTCGCCGAACTCAGTCACTTGGACCGGCAACAACCGCACGCATATGGTTCGCGTGCCGGGCAAGGGCCGCTTCGAGTTGCGCCTGCCGGACGGCGCCGCAAATCCCTATCTGATGCAGGCTGTGATCATTGCCGCCGGCCTCGACGGTATTCGTTCGAAGGCACATCCCGGCAAGCGCTACGACATCGACATGTACCAGGAAGGGCATTTGGTGACAGACGCGCCGCGCCTGCCGCTGAACCTGCTCGATGCGATCCGCGCCTTCGATAAGGACACTTCGCTCAAGGCCGCACTTGGTGAAGAATTCTCGGCGGCCTACATCAAGCTCAAGATGAAAGACTGGAATTCCTTCGCCTCACATTTCACGCAGTGGGAGAAGGACCACACGCTCGACTGCTAAACTTGTGTTCCTCCACGAGCAACTGTCCCCCGGCCACGTTGGCCGGGGATTTTTTTGGCATTCGATCACGTGCCGCGCGGCTTCGCCCGTGCCGTAGGTTTGGCGTTGGCCGGATCTTCGGGCCAGACGTGCTTTGGATATTGCCCGCGCATGTCGGCTCGCACGGCGCGCCAGGAGCCCGCCCAGAAGCCCGGCAGATCGCGCGTGATCTGAATTGGCCGGTGCGCCGGCGATAGCAAATGCAGTGTGAGCGGCAGACGGCCGCGCGCGATGGCGGGGTGTTCCTTCAATCCGAACAGTTCCTGCACACGAATATGCAGCGCCGGTGCGTCGGCGACATCGTAGTCGAGCGCAAATCTATTTCCGGTCGGCGCTTCGAAATGCGTCGGCGCTTCGGTGTCGAGACGTACGCGCATCTGCCGTGGCACCAGTGAATTGAGCGCGCTTTCCAAGGTGTCGGCGTCGATTTCGGAAAGCCGCGACTTACCCGGTAAAAATGGCGCAAGCCATTCCTCCAGAGCCGACGTTAGAGAGGTGTCGGACATATCTGGCCACGTCTCATCGCCTTTGCGCAGGAACGCAATGCGACTGCGAAGCTGAAGCTGCGCTTTCGTCCACGGCAGGGCTTCCGCTCCGAGCCCCATCAGGCCTCGGGCGAGAACGGCAGAGACGTCTTCGCCGGGACCTAGGGGGCGCGGCTCGCTGTTCAATGCGATCGCGCCGAGGCGGCGGCTGCGGCGTGCACGAACGGCGCGGGCGTCTTTGTCGAAGAGGATCTCGTCGCTCAGCTCAATCCGGTCTGCGGCGAATGCTTCGATTTCTGCTTCGTCCGCCGCGATCGCGAGCGTGATCCGCGTTGCAGCTGCTCGTCCCTGAAGCTCGGCAACAACCAGATAGGACGCGGACGCCAAGTGATGACTGTCGTCGACGATCCCGGCGCGGCCATTGGCGAGTAGAAAGCTGCCGCGCTTGCCGCGATTTTTTGCAATCCGGTCAGGATAGGAAAGCGCAAGGAGCGCGGCCGGCGATGGCGCTTCGTCTCCCGCCGCTTTGGCTGCTGTTCCATTTCTCGCCCACTGGCGCGCGAGTGCGCGCATGCTTTCTGCTCGTTGCGAGCGATCACGGCGGAAATTATCGAGACGGACGGCAAGATCGAGGTCATTGCCGCCGATGCCGCGTTCGACGAGGATCGCGGCCAGCTCTGCCGCCGCTCCGGAGTGACCGCTGGCCCCAGCTTTCAGGACCATTCGCGCCAAGCGCGGCGGAAGCGGCAGCGCGCGCAACCGCTTGCCTTCTTCGGTGATGCGGTCATTTTCATTGAGTGCGTCGACCGCTCGCAGACTCGCACGCGCGGCCGCGAGCGCACCTTCGGACGGCGGATCGAGCCACGCCAGCGATCGCGGATCGTTTGTGCCCCACTCGGCGCAGTCGAGGATCAAGGCTGAAAGATCGGCGGAGCGGATTTCTGGCTCAGCGAATGGCACGAGGCCTTGCGTCTCAGGCTCGTCCCACAGGCGATAGCAAATTCCCGGTGCGGTTCTTCCGGCGCGGCCGCGACGCTGATCGGCCGAGGCGCGCGACACGCGCACGGTCTCGAGGCGGGTGATGCCGACATCGGGCTCGAAACGCGGAACGCGGGCGACGCCGCTATCGATGACGACGCGCACACCTTCGATGGTAATGGAGGTTTCCGCGATTGACGTCGCCAGAACGACCTTGCGGCCCGACTTTGCCGGTGAAATGGCACGGTCCTGCGCGGCGGGATCGAGGCCGCCGTAAAGCGGTACGACGTGTACGTCCGGTGGCAAAGCATGCGCGCTCAAGCGTTCGGCAACGCGCGCAATCTCGCCTTGGCCCGGCAGGAACACGAGGATCGAGCCGGCGTCATTCGCGACCGCTCTCTTCACGGCATCGGCGACGTCGTCCTCGATCCTGTTTGCATGCCTGCCCACGTAGCGCGTTTCGACGGGAAAGGCGCGACCCTCGCTCCTGACCGTCGGCGCATCGCCGAGCAGCTTCGCAACGTTCACCGCTTCGAGCGTGGCGGACATGACGAGGATTTTGAGATCGGGCCGGAGGGCGGAACGCGCGTCGAGTGCCAGGGCAAGGCCGATGTCGGCATCGAGCGAGCGTTCGTGGAATTCGTCGAACAAGACGGCTGCGACGCCATCGAGCCCAGGATCGTCGAGGATCATGCGCGTGAAGACGCCTTCTGTCACGACTTCCACGCCGACGTGCGGTCCGGTCTTGGAATTGAGGCGGGCACGCAGACCGATTTTGTCTCCGAGGCGGCTCGCGGTATTCGCAGCCATTCGCTCCGCTGCGGCACGAGCAGCAATGCGGCGCGGCTCAAGGACGAGAATCTTGCCGCTGGCGCTCCAGGCTTCATCGAGTAGGGCAAGTGGCACGCGCGTCGTCTTGCCGGCTCCGGGCGGCGCGACAAGCACGGCGGTCCCGCGGGACAGCAGTGCCGCTCGAATATCGTCGAGCACATCGTCGATCGGGAGCGGTTCGGAAAACTTGCTTTGGGTCATGACCCGTCGAAATACGATCGCCCGCTCTGATTTCAAGCGGCGTTACAGACCTTGTGCTCTTAGACCTCGAGCCGCGTCGCGTTCCTGATGGCGTCCATGTTGGCGCGGTAGCTTTGCTCGCTGCCACCCTTGAAGACTGCCGAACCCGCGACGAGCACGTTGGCGCCAGCCTCGACGACCTGACGCGCGGTTTCCGGCGTTATGCCACCGTCAACCTCGATATCGATGGGGCGCGAACCGACGAGTGCCTTCACGCGGCGAATTTTTTCGACGACCGCGGGAATGAACGATTGGCCGCCAAAGCCCGGATTGACGCTCATCACCAAGATGAGATCGAGGCGATCGAGAACGTATTCGATGGCGCTTTCCGGGGTTCCGGGATTGAGCGATACGCCAGCCTTCTTGCCCAACGCGCGGATTGCCTGCAGCGACCGATCAAGATGCGGACCTGCTTCGGCGTGGACCGTGATGATATCGGCGCCGGCGGCGGCGAAGTCCGCCAGATAGGGATCGGCCGGCGCGATCATCAGATGCACGTCAAAAATTTTCTTCGACGCACCGCGCACGGCTTTGATGACCGGAGCGCCATAGGTAATGTTCGGCACGAAATGTCCGTCCATCACATCGCAATGGATCCAATCGGCGCCGGCCTTGTCGACAGTGCGAATTTCATCGCCGAGCTTGCTGAAGTCGGCCGAGAGGATGGACGGTGCGATCAAGAGAGGGCGAGACACGGAAGACCTTTCGCGGGTTCGATCATATCACTCGGCGGCGCCGCTCGACGAGCTGGAGAATAAGCGGCGTCAGAATGAGTTGCATGGCAAGATCGAGCTTACTACCAGGAATAACGATGGAATTGGCCCGCGACATGAAGCTGTCGTGGATCATCGACAAGAGATACGCGAAATCGATGCCGCGCGGTTCCTTGAAACGGATAATCACCATCGATTCATCGGGCGTCGGTATCCAGCGGGCAATGAACGGATTTGAGGTATCGACCGTCGGAATTCGCTGAAAATTGATATCGGTCTGAGTGAACTGCGGACAGATGTACTGTACGTAGTCAGGCATTCGCCTCAAGATCGATTGGGTGACATCCTCGGTCGTATAGCCGCGCTCCGTCCGGTCTCGCTGGATCTTTTGAATCCATTCGAGATTGATCACAGGAACGACGCCGATCTTCAGGTCGGCATGACGGGCGACATCGTGATCTCCTGTGACGATGGCGCCGTGGAGGCCTTCGTACATCAGAACATCTGTGTCCGGCTCAATTGCCGTCCAAGGCGTGAAGCTGCCGACCGGGGCGCCGAGCGCGCGTTCTTCCGCATCGTCATGCACATAATTACGAATGAGACCCTTGCCGCTCTCGGAATACGTTCGAAAAAGCGTTTCGAGCTCCTCGATCAGATTTGCCTCGAGGCCGAAATGGCTGAAATTGTGGTTGCCGCGCTTCGCAGCTTCCCGCATCGCCTTTTCCATGCCGCAGCGATCGTAGCGATGAAAGGCGTCGCCTTGGACGAATGCCGCCCGCACGTGTTCGCGGCGGAAAATGTTCTCAAAAGTTTGCCGCACTGACGTCGTTCCCGCGCCAGAAGAGCCGGTGACAGATATAATCGGATGCTTAATCGACATTGCGGAGGCTCGATGCGCTTCGGTTCAGGGGAGCAAGACATTCGACGGACAAGCTCATGGCAGTGCCCGGAACAGGCCTCGCCGACCGAATAGCGGTGAGCGCTCGCCCTTGAATTCCTGGCCGCTATAGATGCGCATCACTCGGTCAACCTCGTCACGTGAGCCGCAGATCAGCGGCGTTTTCTGATGCAGGGCGGCTGGCACGACATCCAGCACGCGCTCTCTTCCCGTTGTCGCTCGTCCACCCGCCTGCTCTACGATCCAGCTCAACGGGTTGGCTTCGTAAATCAGACGAATGCGCCCTTGGTGGAATCCCTTCCGGCGATCGCCGGGGTAAAGGTAAATTCCGCCCCGAGAGAGTATCCGGTAAACGTCCGCCACAGGCGAGCCTGTCCACCGCATGTTGAAATCGTGCCCGCGGGGTCCGTTGGCGCCGTTTTCGCAGTCGTGAATATAGATGCGGATCGGATCGTCCCAGTGGCGCGCGTTGGAAGCGTTAATGGCGTATTCGTCCGCTTCAGGAGGAATCGCGACGTTGCGCGTCGTCAGATGGAAGGTCCGGGTTTCCCTATCGAAGGTGAAGATCTGGGTTCCGTGGCCGACGGTGAGAGCCAGAACCGTCTGGGGGCCATACACGAAAAAGCCCGCCGCAAGTTGATGCGAGCCCGGCCGTAAAAACGCGGCCTCACGCGTCGAGGACGGATGACGTGGAAGGATCGAGAAGATCGTCCCGACCGAGACGTTGGCATCGATATTCGACGAGCCGTCCAGGGGATCTGTCGCGACCAAGAGCGGCGCATCGTTCTGGAGCGCGATAGGCTCCGCGGCTTCCTCGGACGCGAGTGCCGCGACGGGCTGAGATTTCAGCGCGTCGATGATCATGCCATTGGCGAGAGCGTCGACCTCCTTCTGCTCGTCGATCTCGCCTGCGCGCGCAACGACGCGCCCGAGCTTGCCGCCGAGTGCACCCCGCCCGACGAGGTCTGAGAGACGGGCGCTCGCGTCAGCAATGGCGAGAATGGTATCCGCGACCTGACCACGCGTGCGGCCGTCCAGCGTCCAATTCGAGAGATACTCGTTGAGTGTCGGGAAACCCATTCTATCCTTCCAGCGCTCACCTGCCCTTCATTGCGCTGGACACATCTAAGCTTACTTGATCGACAGAAGCGAGACTGCACTTTCAACGCAAGGTGTGCATAGGCAAGTCGCCGCAATTTTGCTGGGGTGCAACATAGATTTCTCTTATGCAAAGCGCCAATCCGGCGCGGCGGGCTCGAAATTGGCGCGGTTTACGGCCGTTAATCAATCACATCCTTGGACGCGACCGATCAGACGTCGAACTCCTCGATCGTGGAAAACGCTTGACGCAGCGCGTCTGACCAGGCGCCGGAGAGCTTCCGAAAATATTCATCGTCCGCGCTGATGCGCTTCTCGCGCGTGACGTCGAGCGTATCGCGTTCATAGATCACGATGTCGAGCGGCATGCCGACGGACAGATTCGATCTCAGCGTGGAGTCGAATGAGAGAAGTATCAACTTTGCGGCCTCGCCGAGGCGCATGTCAGAGCGCGCGACGCGATCCAATATCGGCTTGCCGTACTTGTGCTCGCCGATTTGAAAAAAGGGTGTGTCGTCCGTCGCCTCGATGAAATTGCCTTCCGGATAGATCTGAAACAGGCGCGGTCTTTCGCCTTTGATCTGGCCGCCGAAGATGAAGTTGGTATTGAAGCCGAGCTTGCTCGCCTCCAGCGCGGCGCCATCGATGCGGCGTGCTTCGCGAATGGCGTCCCCGACGACGCGCGCGGCGCGATACATGTTGGGGGCGGTATCGAGCGTCGTCGAATCTTCGCTCGCTTCTTCCAAGAGATGCTCATTCAGCAGACTGACCACGGCCTGGGTCACTGCGAGATTGCCTGCGGCGAGCAGAACTAAAACGCGGTCTCCTGGACGGCGCCAGAGCTGCAGCTTTTTGTATTGAGCAATGTTGTCGACGCCGGCATTGGTCCGCGTATCGGCCGCGAATACGAGTCCGCCCTCGAGGCGCAACGCTACCGCGTATGTCATGTAGAAAAAATCTCCGGAGTCGCAGGCGGCTACTGTTGCTGGCTGCTCTGCTGCTGAACTTCGACGATGACGTCCAGCTCCTCTTTCGCGACGCCCTTTCGAGAGCCGCGAATGGGAGCCGCGTCTGTCGCGTCCAACCCCGAAGCGAGCCGCACGTACTTCTCCGTGGGACATATCCGATTAGCGGGGTCAAAGCCAACCCAGCCCAGGCCCTCAAGCCAGACTTCCGCCCAGGCGTGGTTAGCGTCGGAGGGCTCGTTTGCGCCGGAAAGAAAATAGCCGCTGACGTAACGGGCCGGAATATCGAGCGATCGCGCGGCCGCGATGAACAGGTGGGCGTGGTCCTGGCAGACACCTTTGCCTTCCGCCAACGCCTCGGCCGCCGTCGTGTGCGCGTTCGTCGCACCAATCTTGTAGTCGACAGCGTCGCGTACGGCATACATCAGGTTGTGCATTCCGCGGATGTCCGGCTTGGCGCTCGCAGCACGGCACAGGGCGCGGATTTCGTT
>JAEWCT010000094.1 GCA_023390485.1 Pseudomonadota bacterium | reverse complement strand
GTGCAGCACTATGTAGAACGTGAGCGCAGGTAGGCTGGCGAGGACACCTGTCAGGATCCATACGCGCGGAAAGGTATTTCCGAAAAGTGTCCGCTCGTTGCCGAGCTGGGTCGCCAACACGTAGACGATGAACATCAACAGCAGCATCATCGACGCGACGAAGATGACCTTGCGCATCAAGCTCAATCTCGTCAGTAGAAAAACCTCTTTGCGCAATTTGAGAAATGGCGTGCCGACGGTGATCCAGCGCTTCAGGTTCACGAGAGGCCTCTTGCGTGCGGCGCTTTCGAGCAGCGCATCGGAGAGGATCGAGCCGCCATGGCTATGGCCTACGAGGCAATAGGGCTCACTTTTGGCCTCGAGTTCACGCATGAACTTGGTGAGCCGTTCGCCTGCGTCACGCCGCTGGGTCTCGCTATTATCTCCCGCCCAGGGAAAGGGCACGAAATTCAACTCTCCGTCACGCGCATCGACGAGATCGCGCATATCCTTCTCGAAGACGCTGCCTTTTTCCCACCATTGCAACTCGGGCGGGGGGCTACCGTCAGGATTCGCAGGCGTCGGACCCGCGAACGTGCCGTGCACCGCAATAATCGTTGCCAAAGCCCCCTCCTCCGTCCTTACCCGACGGCCTCAAACCCACTCACCGGGGTCGTGGGCCGCTATTACGAATTCCGCATGACGCCCCTATGCCCGAACGGCGGCGGATGATGCCGCATCCCATCAACGGTAGCATCAGGGCAAAATCTCAGACGTCACGAATGTTTGCCGATGTGGCCTTGCTGCTTTGCGCAGCGACGGGTGACGGCCACTTTGCCTCGCTTCGAGGATAGGCACACGCGTCTCTGTGATCGTTTGACGCGTCTTCGACCTTATCTCCCGCACATCCGACTTTCATACCCACACCAGAAGAGACGGCGCCGACTGAAAGCTGTTTTCTTCACTGAGTATTTGCGTGCTGACCAACTCACGCGCATACAAAAACCAAGGAAAAAATCTGCAATGAGTCAATCGCCGTCCACGAATCCCCAGCGCTCGGTCATCCATCTTCTTCGCCGCGTTGATCAGTGCGCTGCTCAGCTTTATACGACCGAAAGTGCCGACAACGATCTCACGCTCCGGCAGCTTGCAATCCTGACGGCGATCTCTCGTCAGGAGAACCTGAGCCAGACCGATCTCGTCGCAATGACCGGGATCGACCGCTCTACCGTAGCCGGCATCGTTAGCCGTCTGCTCCGGAAGGGACTTCTGGAACGCAAGCGTTCGCCACTCGATGGCCGGGCCTACTGCGTCCGTCTGTCAAAGCGCGGCCAAAAGGCCGTTTCCGGCGCCGACCGTCTTTACTCGCGCGTAGAAAAGAAGCTTCTCGCATCGGTTCCCGCAGCGGAGGCGTCAAAGTTCGTTTCGACCTTGAAGACGATCCTCTCAGCGCACGCTGACGATGAGCATACCGGCGCGTCTGCGTAACTTCCGCACGTTCGCCCGCCATATACCTGCGATATATAGGCCGCCCACATTAATCGTAGAATGTTGGGCGGTCTTTAGACTTTGCAATTGACGTGTCGCGATTGCCACCTATCTTACAAATCGGTAAGGGGTGAGGGCTATGTTACGCACGCCAGTTGACTGGGTTAATTCATCATCAGGTGAGTTGGCCGAGTATTCCATCCACACATCCGATGTGCATCCGCGCGACCGATTCCAATATTGGTTTGAGTCGACACGACGCGTTTTTGGGCCCTACGAAAACCGCCCATACCAGCCGGCGCGTTTCGAAGGAGACTTGCGCTATCTCACGATGCCTGGGATGTCGCTCATTATCTTCCATTGCAACGGCATGCGGGCATGGCGCACAGAGCGTCAGGCTAACCTGTTCGGCGATCTCGTCCATATCACCGTCCCCCTCTTCGGCTCCGTGAAGCTCAGGCAGGATGGCCGGGAGGCGGAACTGGAGACTGGAGACCTCTGTCTCATCGACGCCGGACGGGCATCTACGCTTATTCAATCGTCGCAAGCCCGTTGTCTTGTCGTCGAATTTCCGCGGCGCGAGTGCGAGGCTCGGCTCGGGCCGCTCACCCGGTGGACGGCGCGGCGTGTCAACGGCAAGCAAGGCGGCGGCGCGCTCGCATCAACATTCGCAAGACAGCTTCCCGACCAGCTTTCCTTTATGAGCGGTCCGTCACAGGCCGAGATCGCGCGGCAATTCCTAGATCTCGTCGCCTTGGCGGTGAAAGAAATCGAAGGCGCCGCTTTTTCTCACTCGTCGGCCCGGCTCGCATCGCTGCTGCGTCTCAAATCCGTGGTCGATGCCAACCTGACAAACTGCAATGCAACCTGCGAGGAGCTTGCCGCGGCGGCCGGCATTTCGGTCCGGTATGCCAACCAATTGCTCGACGCCGAGCAGATTTCGCTGCAGAAATTGCTGTTCAACCGTCGGATAGAAAAATGCCAGGCGGCACTTGCCGACCCTGCGCAAGCCCATCGCCAGATCAGCGATATCGCGTATTCATGGGGCTTCGGCGACGTCTCGCACTTCGGCCGCCTCTTCAAGGCGACGACCGGCATGACGCCGCGCGATTACAAAAAGTTCAACCTCACCTCGTTGACGAAATCTGAATAAATTCCTGCTAGCGAACTGTGATCGCGGAACCATACGCCCGTCATTTTGCTTTTCTTTTGCTTCGAGACCATCTGTGGCCAAATTTCGGGTCTAAATTTTAAGCTTCATGCGCGCGGGCGCATTGTAAGAGTTAGCAGCTTGTAGGTCCGTCTTGAGCGCGCAACAGGAATTGTTAGCCCGTGCCATGGCGCTTCGATCGAAGGCCATAGCCAAGGCGCATCGCCTGGCCGTTCGCTATTCCGTCATTCTCACCCGCTTTGCTTTTCTCGGCCTTTTGCTGCTTCCGCTGCTCGAGCCCAACAGCTTCTATGTTATTCGCGCCAACCGTGTGACGTCGCCGCCGGAGATGGAGTTGCATGCGCGATCGGAGGTTGGCACCGCGGCGCCTGAAATTGCGCCAGGGGTTACAGCCGAAGCCGACCTACCGCCTTTGGCGGCCGAAGCTGAATCGCCGTCGACGAAGGCCACCGATAGCAAGGTACCCACTTTGCCGCCGGTTGATATGCCGACGCCGCTGCTGCCTGCGCAGCCGGCCGAGCCAGATGCATTGCCGGCAGAACCCGTGGCGCCGGATGGCAAGCCGCTTCCACCGTCAAAGCAGGCGGCGCTGCCGTGGACCGATGCCGAAATCGCTGATGCAAAGGCGGAGTGCGGACGGCTGCTTGCAAATATCACTGCCGTAACGGAAGAACTTCCCCCGGCGCGCGAGGGAATTTGCGGCGCGCCTGCGCCACGCGAACTCAGGAGCGTCGGTGAAGGCAAGGTAAAATTTGAACCGCCCGCCACGCTCAATTGTCCGATGATCGCCGGGCTCGCCACCTGGATCAATGACAAGCTGCAGCCGGCCACCCAGCAGAGCTTCGGTTCGCCGATCGCCCGGGTCATCGGCGCATCCTACTCCTGCCGGAATCGCTATGGGCTCGCGCGCGCACCGCTCAGCGAGCATGCGCTGATGGATGCCGTCGACATTGCGGCGTTCGTTCTCGCCGACGGCAAGGTCATCCGAATTTCCAAGGGATGGGGTCCGACCGCGGCGCAACTGAAACGAGTCGCTGCCAAGGCCAGCGAACCTCCAACAGTCAATAAGGTCAAAGGCGAAAAATTACTCGTCTCGGCTTCGAAACTCGGCGCCCACGACATTGCGAAGCACGGCGATGACAAGCCGAAATCGCCAGAAGCCGAAAAGGAAGCCGCCGCGAAAGTGGCCCTCTCATCGTTTCTTCATCACGCTCACGACAGCGCCTGCGAGATCTTCGGCACCGTGCTCGGCCCCGACGCCAACGACGCGCACCACGATCACTTTCATCTCGATATGAAAGTGCGGCGACAACAGAGTTCGCTGTGTGAATAAATCTGTGCGCGCGAACTGCCGGTTCCGGTGCGTCAAATCTTAAGTGCGATGACGTCCATGGAGCTGCGATGGCGCTCGCCGATGTCGTATTCGGCAAACCTGAAGCCCTCCGCCTCGAGCAACTGCACGAGCCGCGCACGCGTAAAATGATGATAGCGCTCGAGTTCCGCCCAATACGGATTGGTGCCCGTCGCGTCGAGCGCGCGCCAGACGATGGTGTCGCGGTTGACCATTGATAGGAAAAGCGCGCCTCCGCGCTTCATCCTTTGACTGACGGAACGAAGCATAGCCGCGGGGAAAGGCGTTCGATCCAGGACGTCGACCAAACTGACGACACTGAAACGCTCCTCGGCAGCGAGCGTCTCGATATCGTGATGCGCCTCGTATCCGAATTTCTTCAGCTTCGTGACGCGCTCGACGTTTGCATCGACGCCGACGGGTGAAAATCCCCATTCGGCTGCGGTGAAAAGGAGCGACGCGTTGCCGAAGCCGACGTCGAGCCAGTCGCCTTGCGGCATGTGCCGGGCCACGCGCGCCACGATTTTCGCAGACACCTTGCGCTGGTTTTCAGCGTCCTTTCCAACCTTCTGCTCCGCCTTCGCGGCCGGATAAATCAGCTCCTGGCCTTCCGGCGTCAGATATCCTTCCGTGAAGACGTGGGCGCACGATCCGCAACGGCACCATTTCAGCATCGTCGGGAGTATCGAGTTGTAGGACGGATGGTTTGTTATCCGTGCCTCCTGCGCGTGCGAAATATCGCGGCTCTCGCAAAGTGGGCAGGCATCGTAAATTGCCCTCGGCCCTTGGCTCTCCGGCTTTGGCATTTGCACGGGCGCGGAAGTACCATCGCGTTCGACAACAGAAAAAGCCCTTGGCGCTTCGCCGGATCGCATGATTTCCACCATCTTCTCAAACGAGGCTTCGAGGTTGCGCGTGTAGCGCGTGGAGTCGAATATCGGCGCGGTGGCTCTCATCGATGCTAGCTTGCGCCGAATCCGACCAAGCTTCTCCTTATCGCGCGCGAGTTCGAGAGCGAGAGCGGTATAAGCATCGAGGTCTGTGGTGACGAGTTCCGGCACGCCCATGGCGGTCAGGAGACTACCCGCGACGCGGCCGGAAAACGTTTCGCCGAGACATGTCAGAACGGGTAGTCCGGCCCAAAGGGCATCGCTCGTGGTCGTGTGTGCGTTACAAGGAAGCGCATCGAGAAAAAGATCGGCGAGGCGGTGGCGGGCAAGATGTTTCTCCACTCGCGTGCGTTCTGCAAACACGAGCCGCTCCGGATCGATGCCGCGGGCCGCCGCTTCCCGTCGCAAATTGCTGGTGCAGGTCGTGTTCGGTACAAGCAGCCACAGAACGGACCCCGGCACCTTTCTCAAAAGGTGCATCCAGACGTCGAACATCGTCGGGTTGAGCTTGTAGCTATTGTTGAACGAACAGAACACGAAGGCGTTTTCCGGCAGCCCGAAATCAGCACGCGTTATGGGCTCATCCGAGATTTTCCGCTGCCGGTCATTCGGCTGATACGTATTCGGGAGGTGAACGATTTTTTCGGAATAATCAGCCTGGTGCTCCATCGGCGCAACGATCGCGTCGGCGATGATATAGTCGATGAAGTCGGCGCCCATCGTTCCCGGATAGCCGAGGTAGTTCACCTGGATCGGCGCCGGGCGATAGCTGAGAATTTCCGGACGTCCATCCTTCGTATAGCCCTTGAGATCGACGAGGATGTCGATTGCATCGGCGTTGATTGTCGCCGCCACATCGTGATGGGTCATCGGACCGATTTTCCGCACATGCTCAAATGCCTTCAGCATTCGCTGACGCATTGCACTGCCATCGTCGGGGCTGAAACAGTAGCCGAAGATCTCGAAGCGGCTGCGATCGAGTTGCTCCAAGACTTCGGAGAACAGCATCGCAGTCGCGTGCTCGAAGTAATCGCAGGATAGGAAACCGAGACGGATCCGCTGCCCTACGCCCAGACGATTCTGGTAGGTTTTGAACCGCATCTGCTGCGGAACAGCCAATGGCTTGATGTAGTTCTCAGCTGCCCTCCGTTGATCGGCGCGTGTCGCCCACAGCGAAATGAGCTGGAACGGCGCGATATGCATCGACCTCGTGCGGAAATTTTCGAGGCAGTAGCGCCCCTCCTCATCGACACCCGGCCAATCGCATTGAAAATGGAGAAGGTTCAGGTACTCGAAGCGGTTGACGAACGCGTCGGGTGCGCATTCGAGGCATTTTTGGAAGGCGGTGTCCGCTTCATCATAGCGGTCCATCGTCTTGAGCGTGATCGCCAGATTGTAATGCGCGTGGGCGGACGCGGGGTCGAGCTTGATCGCATGCTCGAATGCCTGGATGGCGCCGGCCTGCATGTTCAGCGACCTCAGCACACCGCCGACGCCAATGTACGCATCGACACGGTTCGGCTCGATCGCGAGACCGGCCTGATAGCTCGCAAGAGCCTCCTGGATAAGGCCTCGCCCTTCGAGCGCGAGGGCTAAGTTGAACTGGTAGTCGGCATTGCCTGGTTTTATTTCAACGGCGCGGCGGCAAAGTTCGATCGCTTCGTCAAATCGGCGATCCTGACGCAGATAGACGGCCAGCTCGTCCAGTTTTTTGGCGCGGTCATCATCGTTTTTCGATTTCGCCTCGATGTCGGCCACGAGCGACCCGATGGGACGCAGCGATGCCGCGATCCGGCGCTCGAGAACGCGCGCTTCCTCCAGGCTTGGATCGAGATCGAGGGCCCGGCGACAGCGTGCTGCCGCCGCTTCAGCCTGACCGGTCTTCAACATCAAGACGCCAAGGCGGGTCAGCACGGTGGGCTGATCGGGCTTCAGCTCAAGCGATTTGATATAGGCCGTCATGGCCTCGGATTCGTTCTCCACCACGGTCAGGAGGTTGCCCAAAACCGTGTGAACCTCCGAGTTGCGCGGCTGCAGCGCCAGACATTCACGGCAAGCGGCGATCGCCTCTTGAGAACGTCGCATGTCCCCGAGGATGATTGCCAGATTGAGCCACGCTTCGTGGTAATCGGGCTGAGCGGCAACGCTTTGCCGGATGTAGTCGACCGCGTCGGCCGTTTCCTGCCGCTTATACGCAATCAGGCCCAGGTGGTGCAGGCTCGGTGCATGGGCCGGGAGGTGAGCGAGGACGCGGCGGTGGGCGGCTTCCGATTCCGCCAGGCGACCGCTTTTGAGGAGTTCGACTGCCTGCTGATAATCCCGCGTGGCTTCGGGATTTCCTACGCGCTGAGGTGCGGTTCGGGACGTCGCAAGTGCCACCCGCCGGTCTCTTCGGTTCATGTCGCAGTCCTGATTCGCATCGCCCAATGAAGAACGCCGGAGTCTGTTCTGACTCCGGCGTCATGTGCGAGGCTTGCGCGAACCTAAAGGGCGGCATCTATTCCGCCGCGTGGAGCGGCGGTTCGTGCGACGGCTCCCCCGATCTGCGGCGGCCGAGGCCGGAGAGCCAGCGGCACACCACGTAGAAGACCGGCGTGAAGATCAGACCGAAGAACGTGACGCCGATCATGCCGGCGAACACTGCCGTTCCGAGGGCCTGCCGGAGTTCGGCACCGGCGCCAACGGCCCAAACCAGCGGCACCACGCCGAGAATAAATGCGAGCGACGTCATAATGATCGGCCGCATTCTGAGCCGCGCGGCTTCGGTTGCAGCTTCGAATCGGGAACGGCCCTGCGCTTCGAGTTGCTCCGCGAATTCGACAATCAGAATGGCGTTCTTCGCGGCGAGACCTATGAGCACGATGAAGCCAACCTGGGTCAGGATGTTGTTGTCCATACCCCGGATGATGACGCCGCTGATTGACGCAATGAGGCTCATCGGGACGATCAGGATGACGGCCAATGGCAGTGTCAGGCTTTC
>JAEWCT010000054.1 GCA_023390485.1 Pseudomonadota bacterium | reverse complement strand
GCCCGTGCGGGGGCAAGCTCGACGCCGGCGTTGTCGATGGCTGTCGTCGAAGATCTGACCGCGGGATGGCAGCGCGTCGACAGCATCGATATCGCGATCATGCCTGGAGGTGGCGGCGATGTCGGAGAGGCCGTCATTCGCGCCATTCTTTCCTATACCGGCGCGCCGATCACGGTCTTCGAAGAAGGCAGGCAACGCAAAATTGCGGGTTGGGGCAGCGTTCGGCGCACCAGGATCGAGCGGCTTGGAACGCGCTATCTCTCGCCGGTCGAGACGGCCGACGCGGTGCTGATGCAGCGGCGCTTCAACGTCCGGTCGCGGGTGTCATTCAGCGCCGGGCTTCAATCACGCATCGAGCAGTTTGGGCTTTTTGCGCTTGCGCGGTTGAGGCAGCGCGGGGTGGTTGCAAAAATCGAACTTTTGGCCCCGTTGCTAGCGAAAGCGCGACGGATCACGCGTTTCTTTTCGACCGATCGCGGCGGCATGACGGTGACGTGCGCCGGCATCGATGCGAGCGGGCGACAGACCCGTGCGCGCTGGCTTCTCATTGGCGAAAAAGGTGCTGGTCCCGACGTTCCGGTTCTTCCAGCCGTTGCGTTGACGCGGTCTTTGCTTCTCGGCGGCGAGACGGCGGGCGCGGAAATCGCAGCGTTGCCACTCGCGGCGATCGAGGCCGAGATGTCGCCGCGCTCGCTGACGACCTCGCGAACACTTCAACATGCTGGCCCGGATTGCCTCATCGCGTCCGCATGCGGAAGCGCGAGCTACAGTCGATTGGCCCGCGCCGTTCGGGATTTTCACAATCTGGACGCACCGCCGGTCTGGACGGGCAAAGCGGACATCGACGCGGCGACGTCCTTCATCGGACGGGTCGTGAGAGCTATCGCCGGTTTTCCGGCATCGGCGCGCGGCGTCGACGTGACCGTTACGGTCGATCGTTGCAGAGGGGAAGAAATCTGGCAGCGGAATTTCGGTGGGAGCCGCTTTGCATCCCGCCTCAGATACGAAGGCGGCAACGTTGTTTCGGAGCGCTTCGGGCCATTCGATATCCTGCTCGGGCTCAGCGCCGAAAACGGCGAAGTGCGGATGCCGGTCGCCGGCTGGCGCATCGGCCCGATTAAGTTGCCGCTCTTTCTGGCGCCGACGTCCGATACGCGCGAATTCGCAGGCGATGATGGGCGATTTCACTTCGACGTCAGAATTGGACTACCGGTCGTTGGGCTGCTGGCGCACTATCGCGGGTGGCTCGAACCAGCGAAGAAAAACGCTGCCGAACCGAACTTGGATGAGACGTCAATCAACGCCTAGTAGGATGCTGCGTGGCGCCAGCCTGCCGCGGCAGCTTCTCCTTCAGTACAGAACCAGCGCTTACCGCGCCGTTCGTCCATCTTGACCTTGTCGTACCAAGGGTCCCACGGCATGTGATAGATGCGGCCGTGCGACGAGACATTGCCTTTGATCGCGCAGCCCTTCGGGGCGGCGACCTCGGCGACGTGCCATTCGTTGCGGCGAAAATCCCAAGGCGCCTCGGCCGGGCCTTGCCACACACCAATGTTGCCCTTTCGCGCTTCGGCTTCGATGCCGACGTAGACCGTCGAATATTTGACGAAGGCCCAGGCGAGCCCCGCGCGCACCATCGCTTCGCCGATGTCGACGCCATCGACGAAGCAAGTCGCGAGCGTCCGGTGGTAACGATCGGTGCCCGTGCGGTCGCAGGCAACGTCCTGGCGCTCGGCCAATTTGCGCATCATGACCGTAGCAGCCTTTCCGCAGGCCCAGACATCCCCGGCTGCAGTCTGGCAGGTCTGTGCCGATTCCGGGGCATCGATGCCTTCGAGACGAACGCGCGTGTCGCCCACATCGAGTGTGTCGCCATCAACGACTCGGCCTAAACCTGAGATGATTGCTGGCTGACCGTTTTCCGGCGCTGTCGTCGCGATGGCGGCAATTGGCGGAAGCGACAGCAGAAAGAGCGCACCTGCCCAAAGGCAAGTGCGCGATAGTCGTAACGGGAAAGACGATTTTGGCATTGCCAAAGTCTGGCGGGAATATGCGTCGCAACCTTGGCGAAGTTATGTTCCAATTATGCAACCTATGAGTGCTCGTGCAACTGCGGAGCTTGAATCCCGATGACTTGCCCGATGGCGGCTTCGAAGATGGATGCCAATTTGACAGCCGGACGCGCCTCGCCGCGAACGTTCAGACCGTCCGCCGCAGGATGAGCCCGCGGCCCGCAAGTGACATAATTCGCATCGATATTTCGCGCCGCTTCACGCGGCCCGTTCGCCGCTCTTAAGAGGACTGCATGACGTATAATTCCGCGCCGCCGCCGCTGCCGCCCGCAAGGCCTAGCTTCGAGCGCGCGCCCCTTGGTTCCGGCCCCCGCCGCACACCGCCACCGCCGGGCGGCGGAGGTGGACGACGGAGACCGCCCGCGCCTCGGAGCAGCCTCTGGACCGGGGTGCTTTACGTCAGCCTTCTCATTCTCGCCGTCGTCGGCGCCGGCGGCGGTTATCTGCTGCTCAACCCGCCGAGCGACTTGATCCGGCAGACGATCACCGAGCAGGTCAAGGCTCGTACCGGCCGCGATCTCGTCATCGCGGGACCCGCCTCGTTCACATTCTTCCCGGTTCTCGGCATCTCGCTGAAAGACGTGTCGCTGTCGGGTCCGCCAGGAATGGACGGCAATTTCCTCAAGGCGCAAGCGCTCGAGGCGAGCGTCGATCCGATGACGCTTTTGCAGCGGCAGCCGAAGATCAATGCGGTGACGCTCAAGAGCCCCACGCTCGATCTGCGCGTCGATAAGGACGGCCGCAGAAATTGGAAGTTCGCGGCCCTCAGCGCGCCGACGCGGCTCGCTGAGTTGCAGATGCGAGGAACCCAGCTTGACGCGACGCCGATCGCCGTGACGATGGCGGACAATGGCAGCACCGAAGACAGTGCGGATGTAAAAATTGAGAATGTCACGCTGCAGAATGGAACCTTCCGCTTTACCGACGAGCGTTCAGGGAAGGTTTCGGAAGTCTCGGAGGTGAACGTTTCGCTCAGGCTGCCTTCGCTCGAAAGTCCTCTCGTCGCCAACGGCAATCTCGTCTGGCGCGACCGGCGTCTCGACTTCGACGGCAAGGTCGACGACGTCCGCGGGCTCGCCGCGGAAAAGCCCACTCACCTCGTCTTCAACGCGAACAATCCTTTGATCACCGCATCCTATGACGGCGGCCTCGTCGTCAAAGATGGCGCCATCCTCGACGGCCAAGTCAACGCGCAATCGAATTCGACGCGCGGGCTTGCCACCTGGTTCGGCACGCAGTTGCCGCCCGTCTCGGGTTTCGGGCCGATGTCGATCAAGGGAACGCTGAAGACGTTCGGCAACGTCACGGTGTTCTCGGATGCCGAATTCGGGCTCGACGGCGCGGCTGCGAGGGGCACGATCAAAGTCACGACAGGCGGTATCAGGCCTTACGTCGAGGCCGACCTCGGCGTTTCTGCACTCGATCTCAACAAATACCTGACCAGCGCGGTGACCGGCCCGCTCGCGACCGAAGGCGGAGCGGCCAGCCGCGATGCCACGGCGGCGCCGGAGCCAGCGCCTGAACCAGAGGCAGCGCCAGTAGCGCCCGCGCCACCCGCGAGGCAGCCGACGCCAGCGACGCCCGACCAGATCGAGAAACTGCTGCAAGGCTCGAAAGTGTATGGCGTCGAACAGCGGCTAGGCTGGTCGAGCGAGGCGCTGAACCTGACGCTTCTCGGTGTTGCCGACGGCAATGCGCGCGTGAGCGTGGACAAGCTTCAGTTCAAGAACATCGCGATCGGCAAATCCTCGGTCGAGGTCGCGGTCAAAAATCTGGTGATGCAGGCGAAGTTCAACGACGTCGCGCTCTACAAGGGGCACGGCAACGGTGTTTTCACTTTCGACGGCTCGGCGGGAAGCGCCAATGTCGGCGCGGATTTCAAGCTCAATGGCGTTTCAGCGCTGCCGTTCCTGAAGGATTCTGCGAATTTCGGCTGGATTTCGGGCAACGCCAACGTGGCGCTGCAGCTGACGGCGAACGGCGCCAGCCAGTTGCAGCTGATCGAAAGCCTGAACGGCACAGCCGGCTTCCAGTTCGCGGATGGCGCCATTGTCGGATTCAACCTGCCTGGAGCGATACGCGGCCTGACGCAGGGCAACCTTGGGGGATTTAAAACCGCGCCGTCGGAAAAGACCGACTTCAGCGCGCTCAGCGCGACGTTCACGATCGTCAACGGCGTAGCGCAGAACCAGGATCTGCAGCTTATCAGCCCGATGCTGAGGGTTACGGGTTCCGGCACCGCGCGCATGCCCGAGCGCACCGTCGATTACACGATCCGGCCGAAGCTCATTGCCGCGGCGGAGGGTCAGCCGGGCGATGCGGGAACCTCCGGGATCGAGGTTCCGGTCCACATCACGGGCTCCTGGGACAAGCCTTCCTATCGTCCGGACTTCAAAGCCGTGCTTTCGGACAAGGACAAGACGGTGGAGACGATCAAGGAGATCGGCAAAAAGTTCAAAGGCAAGAATGCCAATGAGATCGTCGATCAGCTCTTTGGCAAGAAGGCCGACGAGGATCCGTCGAGCACCGCTGCGACCAACAAGAAGAAAGCAAAAGATCTGCTGAACAAATTCCTCGGCAAGCAGGAGGAGCCGGCTCCACAGTGAAGAGGGCAACTGGAGCGAAACTTCTTGGTGGACTGCTTGTCGCGGGCTTGTTGGCCACAACGGCGGCGGTTGGGGCCGTCTGGGCATATGCCGGCTCGTTCGGCCTGCACGTTTTGCTCCGGCACGGAGGGACCTAT
>JAEWCT010000034.1 GCA_023390485.1 Pseudomonadota bacterium | reverse complement strand
AATATAGAGTTGACGCGTCCGGTCCTTCACGGCTTCGGCGCCTGCGAGCACAAGGCGAACGCGCGCAAAGTCATATGGATGGGCGGCGCGCGCATAGCCTGAAAGGAACGTATCGGTGCCGAACATGATCGTGGCGTTCGACTGATAAACGAGTTCCGGAATGATGCGGTAATGGAGCGGCGTCGGATAGAGATAGACGGGCACGCCGGCGACGAGCGGCATCAGCAGGCCCGCGGTCAGGCCGAACGAATGGAAGACGGGAAGGGCGTTGAAGACCTTGTCCGTGCCATTGCAGGCGACGCGCGTGAGGCTCTGGGCGCAATTGGCAAGAATGTTCCGGTGGGAGAGCACGACGCCTTTCGGCGTGCCTTCGGAACCGGATGTGAAGAGAATTGCCGCGGGCGCATTGAAGTCGGCTTGGACTTGCGGTCTGCCGCCTTGCGCGATGCCTTTGAGCTTGTCGAGAAGCGTAATCGTCGGGCGCACGTCTTCCAGATAGATCACGCGCGCGACAGGCTCGATGGCTTGAATGAGCGATTCCAGATGGCCCTTCTCGACGAAAGCGCGGGAGGTCAGCACGACCGAGACGTTCGCCGCCTTACAAGCCGAGACGACGTTGGCCGGTCCCGCTGAAAAGTTCAGCATCGCCGGTACGCGGCCGATCGTTTGCAGAGCGAAGAACGTAACGGCGACGCCTGCGGAGTTCGGCAACAGCACGCCGACAGCCGATGCGGGCGGCGGCAACATTGGTGCGAGCTTCGCGCCGAGAACCTGAGCGCCGACGATCAGCTTCTTGTAAGACAGCTTGCTGCCCAGCGGATCTTCAATTGCGGGCTTGCCGGTGTCGCGCGTTTTGCGAGCGACGACGAGCGCTTCGAACAACGTCTGATCGATCGGCGTCGTCAGCACCGCAGAGTCGGTCATGATGTCTTGCAAAGCGGCGCCTGCCGCCTGCCGCCGCGCCTTGCCGCGTAGGGCGGGATCGACCTTCAGCCAAACCGGCGGGAGAATGGTCACCGTCGTTTTCGGAAACCAGGCTTTCTTGGTTTGAGAGCTGCTGAGATAGCCGAAATGCGAGCGTTCGAGGCCATCGATGCGAACGGGAATGACGGGCGCATCTGCCTTGTCCGCAATCATCGCCGTGCCGTCGTAGACTTTCATCAGTCCGCCGGTCACGGTCAGGCGTCCTTCGGGAAAGATCACGAGCGAGGCTCCGTCTTTCACGGCCTGGATCAGATGGCGCATGCCGAGCGGGCGCGTCGGATCGATCGTGTAGAACTGTGCGAGCTTCAGGAACGGTTTCGCCCACCACGTCTTGGCGATATCGGTATCGACCGCATAGGCGCTGTGGGAGGGAAGAAGTCCGTTCAGCAATCCCGCATCGAGGAGACTGACGTGGTTGGGGGCGATGATGGCGCGCTCGCCTGCCTTGGGGAGGTTTTCAAGGCCGCGGACCTCGAGCCCGAAGAACGTCTTGAACAGGAAGACGACGACGTCTTTCACGCCCTCGGCGCCCCAGGCCCTGAGGACGAGGCCGACGACGATCAGGTTTGCCACTCCCAGACCGGCATAGAGAAGCGAGACCGAAATTTTCTCGAACTGGAGGCCCGCAATCGCGATGCCGATCAGTGTCATGAACGCGGCGGAGAGAACGTTGCAGCCGGCGATGACGCGGGAGCGGCGTTCCACGGGCGACCAGGCCTGCACGGCAGCAAACGAGGGCACGATGAAGAGGCCGCCGGCGACGGCGATACCGGCGAGGTCGAGCAGCATGTGCAGGCCCTCGATCGAGGTTAGGACCTCAGCCGCGCTGAGGGGCGCAGGTGCGGGTTTCATCGCCGCCGCGAGCCAAGCGAGATCGAGCAGGAAGATGCCCATCAGCAATGCGCCAATGGGAACGAGGGCAAGATTGGGCCGATTGGTGCTGGCTCGCGCAGCGGCAATCGATCCGAGGGCAACCGCGACCGCGAAGGTGAAGAGCGCGAGCGTGTAGACCGAAGGTGCGCCGTTGAGCACCTGCGGAATGAGATTCTGCAGCAGAGCCAGGACCGCGGCTCCAACCAACCAGAACCATGACGTGATGAGCGCGCCTTGCCAGATGCGCTTGTCGGCACGCAGGTCCTTCAGAAGCGTCGCGGTCGAGGTAAAGACGTTTCTATCGATGACGAGATCCGGCACCGACGACGGCGCGGGCGGAATGAAGCGCGCGAAAAGCCAGCCGAGCACCGAAATGCCGATGATCGCGCTGGCGACAATGATGATTTCCGTCTGGCCGCCTGACGCGAGATTGCCGCCGATGGTTCCGATCAGGATGGCGATGAAGGTCGCGCCTTCGATCAGCGCATTGCCTGACGGAAGTTCCTTGGTTTCGAGATGCGTCGGCAGCAGCCCATATTTCACCGGTCCGAAGAATGCGCTCAGCGTGCCGAAGAGCACGAGCGCCGCGAAGAGCAGGGCGACCGACGGCAACAGAAATCCGGCGGCAGCGATTGCGGCGATCGGAATTTCCAAAAGGCGGACGCGCGCGGCAACCTTGGCCTTATCGAACTTGTCGGAGAGCTGTCCGGCGATTGCGGAGAAGACGAAGAATGGAAGCACAAGCGCCGCGCCGGCAAGCGTTCCGAGCGCTGGACCGTTTTCCATGGCCAGCTTGTAGACGACCAGCATTGCAAGCGCGTTTTTCAGCAGGTTGTCGTTCAGTGCCGCTAAGAGTTGGCTCCAAAAGAGCGGCGCGAAGCGGCGAGACGACATCAAGCGGGAAAACATCGGCTGATCCTCAAGTTCGATCCCGGAGATTCAGATGCTAATTGCGGCGGATTGGCGGGTCCCTTTGACCCGTCTCGATTATATGCGTTAAAAATCCGGCGAACGCTCTGGTAAACGACGATAAAAATGCCCATTTCCGGCCCGCAGGTCATCTGAGCGATGCTACAACACGAAACGACCAACGAGCTGTTTGTAAACGGGCAGAAGATCGCCAGCGGCGCCGGGACGCTCGCCGAACTCATCCACGAGCGTGGTTTGTCCGAGGCGAAGGTCGCGACGGCGCTCAACGGGCAGTTCGTACCGGCCGCGCGGCGTGCTACGACGACGCTGAGCCGTGGTGACCGCGTCGAGATCGTTTCTGCTCGGCAAGGCGGCTAAAAGGGTTAGTTGCGCTTAAAATGAACATTCGCGATCAGGCGTTGCATTCGGGGCGCGCGCTCTCCGTTTATGGAGAGACGATTTCATCGCGACTTCTGTTGGGAACGGCTGGCTATCCGTCTCCGGCCGTTCTGACGAATGCCGTCAAGGCGTCGGGAGCCGAGATCGTAACGGTGTCGTTGCGCCGCGAGGCTGCGGGCGGGAAAGCCGGCGAGCGCTTTCTCGAAATCATCAAGGATCTTGGCGTCCGCGTGCTTCCGAATACGGCCGGATGCCGGACGGCGAGCGAAGCCATCACGACTGCCGAAATGGCGCGCGAGCTTTTCGGAACGGATTGGGTCAAGCTCGAAGTCATCGCCAACGACGATACTCTGCAGCCCGACGTGTTCGGACTGGTCGAAGCGGCCGGCACGCTCAGCCGCGACGGCTTCAAGGTTCTGCCTTATACAACGGAGGATCTCTCGGTCGCGGAACGGCTGCAGCGCGCGGGATGCCAGGTCATCATGCCTTGGGGCGCGCCGATCGGCAGCGGCCGGGGCCTCGCCAACGTCCAGGCGTTGACAAGCTTGCGCGCCTATTTTCCCGATGTGACTCTCGTCATCGATGCGGGCATCGGCGCGCCATCGCACGCCGCGCTGGCGATGGAGCTCGGCTATGACGCCGTGCTGCTCAACACGGCGGTGGCAAAAGCGGCAGACCCCGTGAAGGT
>JAEWCT010000024.1 GCA_023390485.1 Pseudomonadota bacterium | reverse complement strand
TCCAATGACCTTCCGCCGTTGCACGCATCCGCGCCCGTTAGCACGAACCCTTTCGCATCGAGATCTACGCCCGATTGCGCAAGCCATTGGGTCTCAGGGTCGGCCCCGATGAAAAGAAACAGGTGATGAATGTTGCGCCGGACCTCATCACCAGACGCGCCCCGCCAGCAAATCGTATCGAGAACACCATCACTCCCTTCAAGACTGGTAACTTCGGCCTTGGTTACGACCTCGACATTTGAGAGGCCGCGAATTCGGTCCACCAGATATTGCGACATGCTCGCCGCGATATCGCCGCCGCGGGCGAGCAGCCAGACTTTAGCGGCCTGGCTCGCCAGATACACCGTCGCCTGTCCCGCCGAGTTGCCGGCGCCGACGAGGGCGACTTCGCTTTTTGCGCAAAGCTTCCCTTCAAGCGGTGAGGCCCAGTAATGGACGCTCCCGCCCTCGAATTCACACACCCTGTCGATGCCGAGGCGCCGGTAGCGAACGCCGGTGGCAATGACGACCGAACGCGCGTTGACGCGCTCATCGTCCGGCAACAACAACGTGAAGCCTTTGCCCTCGTGCCGCTCCAAGCCGATAACTTGTGTCGGAATCGAGAATTCGGCGCCGAACTTCTCCGCCTGATTGAACGCGCGCGCCATCAACGCCATGCCGGTAATGCCCGTTGGAAAGCCCAGGTAGTTTTCGATGCGGGCCGAGGCCCCGGCCTGCCCTCCGAACGAGCGGCAATCAAGAACCAGAACGGACAGGCCTTCGGACGCCGCATAGACAGCTGCCGCCATCCCGGCAGGCCCCGCGCCGACGATGGCAACATCATAAACGCGGGATGGATCGAGGGGCCCGACCAGGCCGATGCACCGGGCAAGCTTCAATTCGCTCGGATTTTGGAGAAGCTGCCCGCCCGGACAAAGAACGATAGGCAGCGCGGTCGACGCGACGTTGAAGCGCTCGATAAGTGCCTTTGCCTCGGCGTCGCTTCGCGGGTCGAGCCGGAGATGCGGATGGCCATTTCGAGCCAGAAAGTTTTCAAGCCGCAGCACGTCGCTGTCATCGGCGGCGCCAACGATGACCGGACCGCCCTGACCCTTCTCGAGCAAACCCACCCGGCGCAGGATGAGCGCGCGCATGATCCGCTCGCCGAGATCGGCTTCCGCAATGAGCAACAAACGAAGCTTCTGCGGAGGGATGACGAGCGCTTCGACCGCGTTATTTGCATGAGCATCAACCAAGGCTGGCCGGCCGGAAAGCTGCGCCAGCTCTCCCATGAACGAGCCCGGCCCGTGTGTGACGATGAAATTGCGATGTCCGGACTGATCTCGTTGCGTGATGTCGACGTCGCCGCTCAGAATGATGACCAAGCCCGGGCCGACCTTCCCGGTTTCTGAAAGAGCTTCGCCGGCGTCAAACCGCTGCAGTTCGCCGAACCGGTGCACGCGCTCGATCTCGTGCGGTTCGAGATTGGGAAACATCTGCGCGCTGCGGCTGGCCATGATCGACTGTGGATCGGACACCATATGACCCTCACTCGTAATCAGATCCTATCGAAACGCCTCAGTAGGGAGGTTTGATCCGGGCGCGTTGGGCGCGCCCCGCTTCCGTCCACCACGCGAGGTCGTCGGCGAAACGAGGAAATGCCTTCTTGATCACCGCCCCGAGTTCGCCGATGGGCTTGCCGTTCTCGTCGAGCGTCTGGGCAATCGGTCCAACCGCGAGTGTGCTCGAGACGACGATCATGCCCATCTCGGATAACGTTCCGTGCCATATGAAGCTTGATCGCGCCCCGGATAGCCGTCCTGCAGAATAACTGGCGATCGCTGCCGGCCGCCAGAACCATTCCTCGAGAAAATGATCGGTGAGATTTTTGAGGCCCGGCTGCATCCCCCAATTGTATTCACCGGTCACGAAGATAAAAGCGTCTGCGGCCTTGATCTTTGCCGCCAGCGCCTCCATTGCGGGCGGCGCCGTCCCAGTTGGATATTCTTTGTACATTCGATCGAGCATCGGCAGACCGACGGCCTTCGCATCGATGAGTTCTACGTTTGAACCTCGCGTACGCAGCTCTGAGACGATGAAGTTGGCAAGCCGGATGCCCATGCGATCGCTGCGATACGATCCGTAGAAGACGAGGATTTGATCCGCCATCCCGCGACCTGCTGAAATCCAAAACGCGATCGACACGAAATGAATAGTCGAACGTTGTATCCGGCGAGTCCAGCCTTAAAGAAATGACAGCGGCGTTAATGCCATCGGCGTTGGACGCCACGAGCTGCCAAAGCCGGCGGAAACCTATCCTCGGAAGCCACGATCAATGGCTCTGAGGCATCCTCCCCGCATCCTCACGGGTGTCTTTACTGCGGTTGAGCAGAAACAATCCTGCCAGTGTGCCGAAAACAATGAATGCGAGGAGCGTGAGAAGAGGATTGAAAGCGGTGCCCGACCACTCGGGAAATACGATCTCCGCCGTGTTCAAGGTAGCGACGCCGTTCCGGCAAATGAGGGCACCCGTTTCTTGCCCCTGCATGTCCGATTGAATTCGGGCTGCCAGTTGATTTGCTTCCGCCGGATCGGACGACGAGCGCTGCAGTTGCTCAAGCAGCGCTTTGCTGCCCGCAAGATACGCATGCGAGCATCCATTGAAGGGACTGTCTTCATTGGTGAGGGCGCCCGGAACGAGCCCCCATAGGCAATAGGCAAATTGCAGGTTGACGAAATTATAAAGGGTCCGTGTTGCGACATCGGGGCTGATCTGGCGAGCAGCAAGGGCCACGATCGCATCCTTATATCGATCCATGACGCGCAACTGATCGTGCGAGAGATTAGCGATCGGCAAACCCGATGTGATGAGCGGCTGGCGTGAACTATGAGCCCCGGCCGGCACGCTGAAGAATGCGGCAACCAACCAGAGCAGAGCAGCCAGACTGATGCGCTTCCCGCCACCCGAGCACTGCAAGCCGTGGCGCTTCGCAAGACCAAACCATCGTGAATGCATGTGAATGTGCCGCGCCTCCCGCCACGGGCGAGCAGATAACTACGTTCGCGCCCCGAATGGCAAGTCACGGTGAAGGCAAGTCACGGAATTGCAGCTTACCGGCGTTTGGCACCCAGGTTCTGGTTGAACCACCCATATTCGGCGCGGGGATTGGAGTAATCTCTCAATCGTCCCGGATACCTGGGTTCAATCGACGACCCGGGAGGTTGGGCACAGCAGCTGCCTGAAGGCATCCGAACGATGGGCGGGTTCATCGCGGAAGGGTCGGGGCGCACGACGATCTGTGCTGCCGCAGGCGAAACAAAAGCCATCACCGTCAATAGTACCAAAACGATCTTGAGCATCACACCGCTCCGCGCACCCTCCTCTTCGCCCGGCACCTTTATATGGTGGCACCGACGCGATTTGGAAGCGAGTCGCACCCTGACCCAAGCCGCGCTGCCGTCGGCTGTCGACTGAACGGGCCGGGCCACCGCCCTCGCCCGTGTGCGCCTGCTCCCGTCGGACATTCACGAGCGAAGCTCAGCCGTTGCGGTGAAAGGCTCGCGCCGCGGCTTCGATCTCCCAGGCCCCTCCCTCCACGGAGGCGACCCGGTGTCACGATGCTTTAATCGGATGCACCCATATTGCGAATCGTCGACGGCATGCCCCTTGCGGATGAAATTTTCAACGGAGTGGAACGTGCAGCGTCTTTCGACGTTGCCATGCCGTCTTCCGGAGAACGACTATGGGCTACGCCTTCTATGCCGTGCTGAATACGCTCCCGCAGATCGCGGTTGCAGCGTGCATTCCCATTGGCGCCACGATTGCGGTGAGCTTCGTCGTGAAGTCGCTGCGTCGCCGGGCGGGTGGCCAGCCGATCGGCATCGACTGACTTTAAGATAATCGGCCGTCTTTGACGCTCGCCCCCTCGGGCGGACGGCGGTTTAGACCTGTCCTCAAGCCAACCTTTTGCTCTACTCTCGGGCCACCTCGGCGAGCGTCGCACGCTCGGCGGATGAACCAATATCGGAAGCCCCCCGGCCTAGAAAAGGTGCCGGCTGCATTGGAAAAGGAACCCCATGAAGATCAACCGGAGCGGCTCTCAACCGTCGGCGAAGGGCTCGGCGGAGTACTTTACCGGCCACGTCCGGATCGATCCGCTGATCCAATCGGTTGAGCCCGCGCGCGTCGCTGGCGCCCTGGTGACGTTCGAACCCGGCGCCCGCACTGCCTGGCACACGCACCCATTGGGACAGACCCTGATCGTGATGGCCGGCCTCGGATGGGCGCAGCACGAGGGTGGGCCCATCGAGGAAATTCGCCCCGGAGATGTCGTCTGGTTTTCACCGGGCGAGAAGCATTGGCACGGGGCAACGCCCACCAATGGCATGAGCCATATCGCCGTCCAGGAAGCCCTCGACGGCAAAGTCGTCGAGTGGCTGGAGCAGGTCAGCGACGAGCAGTATCGAAGGTGACAGCGGCCAAGCCTCGCTTGCGCGAACCTGACCTCCGAGACAATTTCTCAGGCCTTCTTAACGGGATCATCACACCGCGAGGCGAAGATAGGCTCCGGACGGCCCAAACGAGTTGCGCGACCATCGATGACCATCCAACAGAATTTCAAATACCATCCCGACCGTGAGAAGAAGCACCTGGGCCCGACGCTCTTCCTCATCTGTCTGCTGACGTTCGCTTGGATTGTATTTGCTCTCTTCCATTGAATGGCTAAGCGGGGACCATTTCATCAATGAAAACACCGATCGCCCTGGCGGCCTTCCTGGCTGCAGGCCTCACGTCATCGTTCGCCATGGCGGCTGATTTTGGACGCGGCTACGCAGAGGCGGACGACGTTTATATGCTGGAGGCGCTGCCGCGCCCCGTCATCATCGAACGCCCCTACAACGACCTTTATGAAGAGAACGGCTTCTATTACGCGCCGCCCCACCCCCTTCCCTATTTCGGCCTGTTCCCGAATTGGGGACCGCTTTACGCGGCGCCGGAAGTGTATATGCGCACGCGTGTGGAGCGCCAGCGCGTATACCGCCGCGAAACTTCGAGCGTGCGGCGTTACCGTTGACGGCGGCCGCTAAGCCCGCTTTGCCAGATCGCTGATGGCGTCCAAGAACAGATCGATATCGGCCCGCGTCGTCCGATGGTTGAAGATGGCGCAGCGGATCGCCGTCTCGCCATTGATCGTCGTCCAGGAAGGGGCGGCGATCCCCAACTCGTGAAGATCCAGGACAAGATTCCGATTCACCCCGCCGCTCGCCTCCTTCACGCCAAAGCAAACGATATTGAGCGCAACCGGAGCCTTCAGTTCGAAGATGGCGCTCTCGCGCACCCTCTCCGCGAGATAACCCGCAAGCTCGCATGTATGCAAAATGGCGTCGCCGATGCGGTCCGACCCGAGCGTCTCGAACGTCATCCAGGTCTTGAACGCGCGGAAACCGCGGGAGAGATCGGGCCCGAGGTCACACGGCCAAGTCTCACCCGCCGCAAGCCCCCGGTCGGAGCGCTGCAGATAAGCAGCGGTTGAGGCGAACGCCCGCTTATGGGCCGCGCCGTCTCTCACCAACAGGAACCCGGCATCGTAGGGGACATGTCCCCACTTATGAAAATCGAGCGCGATCGAATGCGACAACTCGATCCCCGCCGTCAGAGGCTTCAGCGGCCCGGAGAAGACGGAAAGCGCGCCGATCGCGCCATCGACATGAAACCAGAGATCGTCTTCGCGCGCGACCCGCGCAATGTCCGGGAGCGGATCGATCGCACCGGTGTTCACTGTCCCAGCCGTCGCAACGACAAGGAACGGAAGAAATCCGGCAGCCCTATCCGCGCTGATGGCGGTCTTCAACATGTCGGGCTGCATCCGTCCCGAACCGTCGGTGTCGATCTTTCGCAAATGCTCTGAACCGATGCCCGCCAGCTGCATCGCCTGCGCTATGCAGCTGTGCGCCTCGGCGGACGTATATGCGGTAAGTTGGGCGTCGGCACGCCGCAACCCGGCTTCCCGGGTCTGAGCCCCGATCGCGTTCGTCTTGGCGACGATCACGGCCAGAAAGTTCGCCATAGACGAACCCGTGAGAAACAATCCGCTCGCGCCTTCCGGATAGCCGAACGCTTCGCTCATCCAGCCCACGATCTGCCGTTCCACATCGATGCCGATGTGGTCCCGGCCGCCGCAATTCATGTTCAACCCGGCGGCGATCATTTCAGCGACCATGCCGGTGGGCGTCCCGGCACCGTGGGCCCAACCCATGAACCGCGGATGCAGATTGCCGGTGGCAAACGGCGCGACGTGCGTACGCACATCGGCGAGAACCTCGCTCAAGTCGCGAGACCCGAGGGGCAAGGGTTGCGCAAAACGCTGCCGCGTTGCATCCGGCCCGCGCTGCCAAACCGGCCTCTCCCGAATGGACTGAACATGCGTGATGACATCGTCCAGCGCGGCATGCGCGAGCCGCCGAAATTCAGACCAGTCGACGGGATCGAGATCGCGCGGCTCTCGCGATGTCATGATTTTCGGAGCTGGTATTCGATCCCGGACCACTTGGAGAAGACGGCATCGAGGCCATCCTCTATGGACTTGAATGCCTGATCGAGCGTCGCACCTTCAGTCATCCGCGCGGCAACACCGGCAATATCAACCGCCGACACGCCGATCCGGAGCGCAACCCGGGGACCGATCCGGACAGCCTGACCGAGATGGCAAACCGGACCACCCTCCGAACTCCTCAGCGATCTCTGAATGCTCTGCGCTTCATCGAACGCGGCGAAACCGCCACGAGCATTGAGCACCGTCAGCGAAACGATGCCGCGCGACGACAAATACTCGCCCTCGTCATCAGGATGCAGCCGGGCACCCCTGACATCCTTCACCCGGGCCCGAACGGCAGCGACGAAACGCTGGTTGATGCGAGCCTGGCTCACCTCATCGACGCCCGCGTAGGGCACGAGGTTCGCAAGCGCGGCCACCCATCGGAGGCTCAGCCCGATATTCATCTCGGACTTGAACTTGAAGTCGTCGCGTTCGCGAAGCGATCGGGACCAATCCTGTACTGCCGTATATTCCGCAAGACCTGCCGGAAGCGCGCTGCACTGAGCAATTTCTTCAGCCATGGCCGCTGGAATGAGCAATGCCCCCGCGAACGGCGGCCCTGCGACGAACTTCGAGCCGGTAACGGCCACGAGGAAACCGTCCGCAAGATCGCGCTGCAGCTGACTGAGCGGACAACGAAGCTGGCACGCGTCGATAACAATCCGCACCCGGCCGGGAGCAGCAGCCGCGAGCTGCCGCGCCGTCTCTCGCGTGACGCCCGTCAACCCCGTCTTCGACGTATCGAGGACGTGCACGAGAACATCGCGTCCGCGTCTCAATTCTTGTTCGACCAGAGCGGCGA
>JAEWCT010000020.1 GCA_023390485.1 Pseudomonadota bacterium | reverse complement strand
CGACGGCGCCACAGACGATTCGCGCCAGGGGATATGTCTGATTTCGGTGCGCCATGTCCCCTATTTCAACCATAAGGAAGTGGCGTCGGCAATTCGGCCCGTGAAGTGGAGGGGTGGAACCGAGCATTTATTGACAGGTATGCTCGGGAGCGTTATCAGGGGTTGTGATTGAGCCGCCGGAATTGGGCGGCTTTTTGATTTTCTGCTCAGGGTTATCCACGAACCATGTCTTCTTCCCCCGCTGCGCTGGGGAAAGCTTCCCGTAGCGCTTCCGAAACCGGCGGACCGTCAACGGCTGTGATGGGCACATATGCCCGTCAGGACATCGTTTTTGTGCGCGGCGAGGGCTGCTGGCTGATCGCCGAGAGCGGCGAGCGCTACCTCGATTTCGGATCCGGCGTCGCCGTCAATTCGCTCGGTCATGCGCATCCGCAACTCGTCGCGGCGCTGAAGACACAGGCCGAGAAGCTCTGGCACACCTCGAACCTCTACCGGGTCGAGGGCCAGGAGACTGTTGCCGAGAAGCTGACGCGGCTGACGTTTGCGGAACGCATCTTCTTCTGCAATTCGGGCGCGGAAGCCTGCGAGGGCGCGATCAAGGTCGCGCGCCGCTATCATTATGTATCGGGTCAGCCCGACCGCCGGCGCATCATCGCCTTCCGCGGCGCCTTCCACGGGCGGACGCTGGCGACGCTCGCGGCTGCCGGAAACGAGAAGTATCTCGAAGGCTTCGGGCCGACGGCTGACGGCTTCGATCATGTCGACCTCGGGGATCTGGACGCGCTCGCGGCTCTGATCGGGCCGGAGACGGCGGCGATCATGCTCGAGCCCATTCAGGGCGAGGGCGGCGTCAGGGCCGTTTCGCCGGACTTTCTCAGAGCCGTTCGCGAGCTTTGCGACAAGCATGGCTTATTGCTTGTGCTCGACGAGGTTCAGACCGGCATGGGGCGGACGGGTAAACTGTTCGCGCACGAATGGGCCGGCGTCACGCCCGACGTCATGGCGATTGCAAAGGGCTTCGGTGGCGGATTTCCCGTCGGCGCGGTGCTGGCGACGGCGGAGGCCGCCAAGGGCATGACGCCCGGCACCCATGGCTCGACGTTCGGGGGCAACCCATTGGCGATGGCTGTCGCTTCAACGGTTCTAGACGTCATCGCGGAGCCCGGGTTCCTCGAAGCCGTGCAGATGAAAACATTGCACCTCAAGCAGGGCCTCGAAGGCCTCAAGGATCAGCACGCGGGGCTCATCGAAGAGGTTCGCGGCGCGGGTCTGTTGATGGGATTGAAGCTGAAATCCGGCGTCACGCCACCGCAGGTGGTGAAGGCGGCCAACGAGGAGAAGCTTCTCATCGTTGGGGCCGGAGACAATAGCGTCCGCGTTCTTCCGCCTCTCATCGCGACCGAGGAAGAGATTGGCGAAGGGATCAGAGCCCTGTCGCGCGCTCTCGCACGTGTCGCCAGCGAGACGTCCCCATGACCGTACATTCGAAAGAGCTGGAGAAAGCTCCGCAAGTCATGACCACGAAACGTTCCGTCCGGACCATCCGGCATTTTCTCGATATCGCCGATCTCGACAGCAAGACACTGCGCGGGATCATCGACGCGGCGCATGCGATGAAAAAGGCAGGCAAACGTGTGCCGGCCAATCTGCGACCGAAGAACATCGAAGACCGGGTCCTCGTGCTGATCTTCGAGAAGCCTTCGACGCGGACGCGCGTTTCATTCGATGTCGCGATGCGCCAGCTTGGCGGCGGCGCGCTAACGCTGAACAATACCGATCTGCAACTCGGCCGCGGTGAATCCGTCGCTGATACGGCGCGCGTTCTCTCGCGCTATGCCGATGGCATCATGATCCGCGCCAATGCGCATGCGACGCTCGCCGAGCTTGCCCGTTATGCGACGATCCCCGTCATCAACGGATTGACGGAGAAGAGCCACCCTTGCCAGGTGATGGCCGATATCCAGACGTTCGAAGAACACCTCGGCCCGATCGCGGGCAAGTCGGTCGCTTGGGTCGGGGACGGCAACAACGTCGCTGTTTCGTGGATGCATGCGGCCGTTCGTTTCGGCTTCAAGCTGAAGCTTGCTTGCCCGAAAGAACTGTTCCCGGAAGAGGAAGCGCTTGCCTGGGTTCGGCGCGAGAAGGGCGATGTCGAGATCGGAACGGATCCGGTGCATGCGGTCGCAGGCGTCGATTGCGTCGTCACCGATACGTGGGTTTCGATGGGCCAGTCGGATGCGGCCTGGCGGAAGAAAATTCTGGCGCCTTATGCCGTCAACGCGAAGCTCATGAGCAAGGCGGCCAAGAAAGCGGTCTTCATGCACTGTCTGCCAGCCTATCGCGGACACGAAGTCACCGAGGATGTTCTCGAAGGCCCGCAGTCGGTCGTTTTCGACGAGGCCGAGAACCGGCTCCATGCGCAGAAAGCCATTCTCGCATGGTGCTTCGGCGCCTGAGGGATTGTCTCACCGATGCCGGTTGACACTCCACCAACACCGCCCGCGATACCGATAGACGACGTCGTCGTCGCCTTTCGCACGCAGAACTCCAATATCCGGGGCAGGCTCGTGCGGCTCGGGACGACGCTCGACGCCATCGTCGCGCCGCATGCCATGCCTGATCTTCCGGGCCGGGCACTTTCTGAAGCGCTGGCGCTGGCGGCGCTCTGCGGATCGGCGTTGCCGCAAGGGGGCAACCTCAATCTGCTGACGCGATCCGACGGTCCGGTTTCCATTCTCGTTGCCGACTACACCGCGAGCGGACGCCTTAGAGGGTATGCCCGCTACGACGCGAAGAAGATCGCCCAGATTGCGCAAAGCGGAGCGCGGCAGGAGACGGCGGCGGCGCTGGGCAGCGGTCATCTCGCGATCACGCTCGATTCAGGTCCGGGACAGGAGCGCTATCAAGGTGTGCTCGCTTTCGAGGCGGCGCCACTTTCGGCGACAGCGGCGGCTTACTTTCAGCAACGCGAAAACCTGCCGACGTTCATCCGGACCGCGGTTGCAGAGCATTACGTGGCGCCAAAACAAGCTTCGCAGTCGGACGTGCGCTGGCACCGGCGCGCGGGCGGCTTGATGGTGCAAAGCGTCGGGGCTTCGCTCGACGAAGGCGGGGCCGATGCCGACGACGACTGGAAGCGCGTCGAAATGCTTGCGGCGACGGTCGAAGATCTCGAGCTGCTCGATCCAAGCTTAACCGTCGAGCGGCTGCTGCTGCGGCTCTTCCATGAAGAGGCGGTCGCCATTGAGCGGGTCATTCCACTTTCATCGTTCTGCCGATGCAGCCGGGAGAAAGTCGAGAATGTGTTGCTCGCATTCGGCGCCAACGAACTGTCCGACATGCTCGACGACACCGGAAAGATCGTCGTCACGTGCGAATTCTGCACGGCGCGATACGTCTTCTCGCTCGATGAATTGCGGGCGGCCGGCGGCTGAGCTTCACTTGCGGGCCGGCCCTGTAGTTGCCTTGCGCTATTTATTGAGGCCGCCATTCGCGGCTTTACCGACATCGCCGCCCTGCTCACGCGGGTCGCCGCTTTGCGGTGCCTTGCCCGAGACATCGTATTCGGTTTTCGAACGGGCACTGGCGATCTGAGCGCCATCGAGTTTGCAGGAGCCGCTCTTGTCCATCAGGACGAACGCGGGGTTTGGCTTGTCGACGAATTCCTGTCGCGTGACCTTGCCGTCGCCGTTCTGATCGAAATACTTCAGGTCTGCGGTCACGAACATCTTGTCGATCTTGGTCAGGTTGTTCCACTCGCTCGCGTCGAGGGAATCGTCGTGATCGGTGTCGGCGCTGTTGAAGACGTCTTCGGCGTAGGACTTCCACTCGTTGCAGGTCACGACGTTGTCGTGGTTGAGATCCCAGCTTCCCGCAGCTTGCAAATAGGCGCGGTCGATTTCCGAGATCTGGTTTCCACTTCCGAACGGATTGATGGAGCCGATGGTCGGCACCGAGGCCGTCGAGCATCCGGTGAGCGCGAGAGCGGCGGTCAAGGCACAGGCCGAGGCATTGAGAAGTTGCAAGCGTTTGGTCATTGGCCCGTCTCTAAATTGGCGAAGGCTCGGCGGCTCGAAGGCTCCGGTGATTGGTACGCTCAAGAGTGGGCCGGAAGCACGGCGATCCGCGAAGAAAGTCGTGGGTTTGCAAGATTGTCGCACGGTATGTCGTAGGCAGGTCACACTCGTTCGGGCTTCGCCTAACCTATTGCGGCGCATTGAATTTCGCCGCGGTGCGGTATGGCTTGACCGTTATTGTCAAGTCTCGGCCCAGTCGCCGAGGCGATCCAGAAAGGTCATGCATTTGGCGATTTCGCTCTCGGCGATCCATTCGTCGGCGGTATGGGCCTGTGCGATGTCGCCGGGTCCGCAGACGACCGACGGCGCGCCCGCATTCTGGAAGAGCGCGGCTTCGGTGCCGTAGGAGACGCCGAAGGTTTCGTTTTGCCCGGTCAATTTCAGGGCGAGGGCCACCACCTCCGACGACGGTTCGGCGCCGAATGGCGGCACGGCGTTGACGCGTTCGATGTCGATGCCGGCTTCAGGGGCGATGGCGCGCATTTCGGGGAGGCAATGCGTCTCTGCAAAGCGGCGTAAGCGGTCTTCGATTTCGTCGGCGTGCAGTCCGGGCAGTGCGCGGATATCGAAAACAAAGCTGCAATGGACGGGGACGATGTTGGTCGCCGTGCCGCCGTCGATCGTCGTCACCTGCAGCGTCGAGTAGGGCGGCTCGAAACGAACGTCTATCACGCGGTGCTTCAGCTCGGCTTCCATGCGCTCGAGCTCGCCGATCAGGCGAGTGGCGTAGGTGACTGCGTTGACGCCGAGATGCGCCATGCTGGAATGGGCCGCGCGTCCCTTGACGTTGACGCTCCAGCGGACTGGACCTTTGTGCGCATCGACGACCTGCATGCTCGTCGGCTCGCCGACAATCACCATGCGCGGCTTGGGGAGCGCTTTGCCGAGTTCGGCGATCATCGGGCGAACGCCGATGCAGCCGACTTCCTCGTCATAGGAAAAGGCGAGATGAATCGGCTTCTTCAGTTTGCGCTTCTTGAAGTCGGGAACGGCGGCGAGAGAAGCGGCGAGAAAACCCTTCATATCGGCTGAGCCGCGGGCGTAGAGACGGCCATTTTCCGCGCGCAGCGTGAACGGATCGCTCGTCCAGTCCTGACCATCGACGGGCACGACGTCGGTATGGCCGGAGAGCGCGATGCCGCCTTCGTCCGTCGGGCCGATGGTGGCGTAGAGCGAGGCTTTCTGACCGTCTTCGCTGACGATCCGTTGCGACGAGACGCCGTGCCCTCGAAGATAATCTTCGACGAAGGCGATCAAGCCGAGATTGTTCTTGTGGCTCGTGGTGTCGAAGGCCACGAGGCGCGCAAGCAATTCGACAGGCGTGTAGGTATGGCCTCGGGCTTCGCTCATCGGCTGCCGCCGCGTTCAGTTCATGCTGCGCCGGGTATAGGGGCTATCGAGCGAGAAGGCGGGTATGGCTACGTCAAAGAGCTTACCGGCCTCATCCGACATCTGATAGCTGCCGACCATGATACCCTGCGGCGTCTTCAGC
>JAEWCT010000427.1 GCA_023390485.1 Pseudomonadota bacterium | reverse complement strand
TCGGTCATCGGGCTTGGCATTTTCTACATCATAACGAGCTGGTGCGCCGTTTCGGCTTATCCGACAGACGGTGACATGCTGGCGAAGGCCGTTGCCGACTCGAGCAATTTCTTTCTGTCTCCTCTTGAGCAGTTTGTCGGCGGATGGGCGAAGGAGGCGATGTTCATACTCATTCTGACCAGCTCGTTCGCTTGCGGCATGGCCTTCCATAACACGGCTTCCCGCTACATGTATTCGCTCGGCCGCGAGGGCGTTCTGCCGGGCGTTCTCGGCAAGACCCATCCGACCCACAAGAGCCCACACATCGCGTCAATCGTGCAGACGCTCTTGGCAGCGCTCTGGGTTATTCTGTTCGCCTACTTCATGGGCACGAATGATGCGAACGCCCAGGCCTACGTCGGCGTTTATACGATGCTCGCAATTCTCGGAACGATGCTCCTGCTGATCCTGCAGGCCGTGGTCTCGATTGCGATCATTGTCTACTTCCGCGCGAACCATCCAGGCGAAGTCAACATCGTCGCCTCGCTGATCGCGCCGGTCGTCGCCTTCGTCTCGCAGGTTTGGCTGGTCTATCTGCTCGTCCAAAACCTCGAGACGCTCGGTGGCACCGGCGGCTTCGGTGGTCGAATTCCGCTGATCGCGGCTGTGATCCTCGGCGTCGGCCTCTTCTGGGGCTTGGCACTGCGGTTCATCGCGCCGGCGGCCCATGCGCGGATCGGCCGGCTCGTTCTGAACGACTAGTCTGGGCTCGACACCAGGGGAACTACAGGCGGACGCTTAGACAGGCGTCCGCCTTTTCGTAACAACGTTTGTACGAACAAGGGGAGCAAACGAAATGCTCACGTCTATCGCAGGCCGATCCGTCATCGTCACGGGTGGAAGCAAGGGCATCGGCAAGGGTATCGCTCGCGTCTTTGCGAAGAGCGGCGCCAAGGTCGTCGTCGTCTCGCGCAATCTCGCCGAAGCCGAGGCCGCAGCGGAGCAGTTTCGCGCCGACGGTGGCACGGCGATGGGCTTCGCGGCCGACATCACGAGCATGGGCGACATGCAGATGCTCGCGGATGCCACCGCTCGGACTTACGGCGGCATCGATATTCTGTGCGCGAACGCCGGCATTTTCCCTCAGACCAAGATTGAGGAACTGTCGCCCGAAGATTGGGACTTCGTTTCCGATACGAACCTCAAGGGTACGCTCCTTTCGGTCAAAGCCTGCCTGCCGTATCTGAAGAAGTCCGACCAGGGACGGATCGTCATCACGTCGTCGATTACAGGCCCTGTCACCGCCTTTCCGGGCTGGGCTCACTATGGTGCGACGAAGGCCGGACAGCTCGGCTTCATGCGTACGGCCTGCATGGAGTTTGCGAAGTACGGCATTACCGTCAATGCGGTTCTACCGGGCAATATCGCAACGGAAGGCCTCGCCGCGCTTGGTCCCGACTATGAGAAGTCGATGGCGGCTTCCGTCCCTCTTAAGAAGCTTGGAAAGGTCGAAGACATCGGCTACGCGGCGCTCTTCTTCGCATCCAAGGAAGCCGGCTACATCACTGGGCAGACGATCATAGTCGACGGCGGTCAAATCCTGCCCGAGAGCATGGATGCCATCGCGCAGGCCTAGCGCATTGCGCAAGGCCTTAGACCAGCCAATCAGATTTGATTGCGTAGAACCTCCGCGCGGAGCGCGCGCGGAGAGAGGCCCGTCCACCGGCGGACGGCACGGCTGAACGCCGAAAGCTCGGAATAGCCGACGAGGAAGGCAATTTCGGAGAAGGAGAGCTGGCGCTGGCGTACATAGGACAGCGCCAGGTCTCGCCGCGTGTTTTCGACGAGGCTGCTGTAGCTCAGCCCATCGTAATGAAGCTCGCGTTGAATGGTCGAAAGCGGGAGGCGCAGCTCCGCGGCGACGCATTCGATTTGCGGGAAGCCTTCCGGCAATCGGGCGCGCACGGCGCTGCGCACGCGATCGGTGATACTGAAACGCACATCGCGCCGCTCCGAAAGCCTTTCGAGGCATAGTTTCATTGCGCACATGAGCCGCGGATCAGCTGCCGGCATGACCTGCTTCAGGATCTGCGGGCGGAAGACGATGGCATTCGTCGGTTGTGAGAAAAAGGCGGGCGCCGCGAAGGCGCGTTCGTGCTCGCGCCAGCCTTCGGGCTTTGGATGTTCGAAGTGAACTTCCTCCGGCGCCCAGCTCTGGCCCATCGCTTCGCGAATGAGATTGAGGAACATGCCGAGCGACAGTTCCGCGTCCTGGCGGCGTTCGACGATCTGCGGCGCGTCGACACGATATTCTAATCTCACCAATCCCTCGGGTGACGTATTGAGCGCCATCGACGATGATTGCTGGTGCAGCGGAAAGAGTTCGACGAGGGTTTCGAGGGCAACGCCGAGCGAGGGAGCGGAAATCGACGCGTACCCCCAAAGACCAAGGTCTCGCGGGTCAAACGCATTACCGAACCACAGGCCGAAGTTATCGTTACGCGTGAGCCGAGCGCTTTCCTCGAACAGGCGACAGTAGGCACTGAGGCTCAATTGCAGCGTCGGCGAGCCCGCCATCTCAGGTGAAATACCGGCGCTGCCGAAAATGCGATCGACGTCGCCGCGCTGCCGCTCGATGAACTTCACGATACCGGTCGCGGCCGAAGCGAGAACAGACGGATCCGCCGCCTTCCCGATCGAGGTCGCGGCGCCACTCGCTGCAAAGTCGATAATCCCCAGTCCCATCGTTTCCTGGTGCGCAGGTGCGAATATCACGGAGAAAAAAGCTAGCAGAAGCGGATCGCGGGTCAACTATCAAGCGCGATGAATTATTCGGCATCGGTGCACGCCGATTGCTTATTTGCGGTGCAGCATTCAGCCGAAAATACGGGCCAGAATGCTCTTTTTTCGCGGTGCAGCGGCGTCGGTTTTGGCAGCGTTGCCATAGCGAGAAAGATACTGTTCACAAAGCGGAATCGAGCTCGCCGTGTATTCGACGCCCATGGAT
>JAEWCT010000413.1 GCA_023390485.1 Pseudomonadota bacterium | reverse complement strand
CCTGGGCGACGTTTACGGTCATGATGACGATCCCGATCGCCGTCCTCATGGGCTTTTACGGACGCTTCATTCGGCCGGGCCGCATTGGCGAGATGTCGGTGATCGGCCTCGCCCTGTTGCTGCTGTCCCTGATCTTCGGCCGCTACGTCGCCGAGGACCCGACGCTCGGGCCGATGTTCAACTATTCCGGCGAGCAGCTTTCGATGATGCTGATCGCCTACGGCTTCGTCGCCTCCGTGCTGCCGGTATGGACGCTGCTCGCACCTCGCGACTACCTGTCGACATTCCTGAAAATCGGCACCATCGCCGGTTTGGCGCTCGGCATCTTCTTCGTGCTGCCCGATCTCAGGATGCCGGCCGTCACGAAATTCATCGACGGCAGCGGCCCGGTCTTCGCCGGCAACCTGTTCCCGTTCCTGTTCATCACGATTGCCTGCGGCGCGATCTCAGGCTTCCACGCGCTCGTCTCATCCGGCACGACGCCGAAGATGCTCGACAACGAAGTCAACGCCCGTCTCATCGGCTACGGTGCGATGCTGATGGAAAGCTTCGTCGCCATCATGGCCTTGGTCGCGGCGACGACGCTCGAGCCAGGGCTCTATTTCGCATTGAACAGCCCAGCAGCCCTCATCGGCACGACTCCGGAAACCGCCGCAGCTGCCATCTCCGGCTGGGGATTCGCCATCACGCCGGACATGCTGAAAGAAGCCGCGGCCAACGTTGGCGAGTCGACAATCCTGTCCCGCACCGGCGGCGCCCCGACGCTTGCCGTGGGCATGGCCGAAATTCTCTCCAGCGCCATCGGCGGCAAAGGCTTGATGGCCTTCTGGTACCACTTCGCCATCCTATTCGAAGCGCTCTTCATCCTGACGACCATCGATGCCGGAACGCGCGTCACGCGCTTCATGATCCAGGATCTGCTGGGCACCGTCAGTCCGTCCCTCAAAGAGACGCGATCATGGACGGCGAACATCGTCGCGACGTCGATCGCCGTCGGCGGCTGGGGCTACTTCCTCTATCAGGGCGTGATCGATCCCCTGGGCGGCATCAATACGCTCTGGCCGCTATTCGGCATCGCCAACCAGATGCTCGCCTGCATCGCGCTGACGCTCTGCACCGTCATCCTCTTCAAGATGAAACGGCAACGCTACGCTTGGGTGACGCTCGCGCCGGCAACCTGGGTTGCGATCTGCACGCTTACCGCCGGCTGGCAGAAAATCTTCAGCGACAATCCGGCAATTGGCTTCGCTTCCCACGCAGCGAAATTCTCGAATGCGCTGGCATCCGGACAGGTCATCGCGCCTGCCAAATCCTTGGAAGACATGCACCGCATCGTGTTCAACGATTACCTGAACGCCACGCTGACGGGGCTCCTGATCGCGCTCGTGGTCGCCATGGCCGGGTTCGGCGCGGCAGCTGTCATGAAGGCGCTCGCCAATCCGGATGTTTCGGCGCGCGAAGCTGCCGTGGTTGCGGCGGAGTGATGCATGCAAAAACTCGGCACAATTCCCCTGTTCAAGTTTGCAGCCGGCGTCGCCAAGACAGCGCGGTTGATGGTCGGCGTGCCGGACTATGACGCTTACGTCGCGCACCGCCTCCGCGCCCACCCGGGCGAACCGGTGATGAGCTATGAGGACTTCTTCCGTGAACGCCAGGCGAGCCGGTACGGCGAAGGTGGCGGCAAAATCAGCCGCTGTTGCTGACCGAAGTTCGTCCCGCGTCAAAAAGGCAACCGCCTCCGTTCCAAGCTAACGCGCGGCGCGGTCCCTTCCCCAAGGATTGATCCGGCGCGCGTCCACGGCTACGAGGGGCCGCATGGCACCTCCTCTCATTACGCTCAAAGACATCAACCTGACCTTCGGCGGAACTCCGCTGCTCGAAGGCGCCGAGCTGACCGTCGCCCCCGGCGACCGCGTCTGCCTTGTCGGCCGCAACGGCTCCGGGAAATCGACGCTGCTCAAAATCGCAGCCGGTTTCGTCGAGCCGGATCGCGGCGAGCGCTTCGCCCATCCGAATGCCAGCATCCGCTACCTTCGGCAGGAAGCCGACTTCACCGGCTTCGGCACGGTTCGCGCCTACGTCGAAGCCGGGCTCGGCCCGACCGATGCCCCCTACCTGGCCGACTACCTTTTGATGGAACTCGGTCTCGACGGCGAAGCCGATCCGCGAACGCTTTCGGGCGGCGAGGCACGCCGCGCTGGTCTCGCGCAGGCCATCGTCGCCAAGCCCGACGTCCTTCTGCTCGACGAGCCGACGAACCATCTCGATCTCACCGCGATCGAATGGCTGGAATCGACCTTGCAGGCCTCACGCTCGGCCCTGCTGCTGATCAGCCATGACCGTCGTTTTCTCGAAACGCTATCGCGCGCCACCGTCTGGCTCGACCGGGGCAAGACCCGCCGCCTCGAACAGGGCTTTGCCGCGTTCGAAGACTGGCGCGATAAAGTGCTCGAAGAGGAAGAAATCGAGCGCCACAAGCTCGACCGCAAGATCGTCCGCGAGAACCAGTGGATGCACGGCGGCGTCACCGGCCGGCGCAAGCGCAACGTGCGCCGCGTGCGCGAGCTGAAAGCCATGCGCCAGGAAGTGCGCGAGCAGCGCCACTCCGTCGGACAGGTTCGCCTGGACGCTTCGGAAGGCGGCATCTCCGGCAAGCTCGTCGTCGAGGCGACGGGGATCTCGAAGGCCTACGGCGACACTAGCATCGTCAGGGATCTTGATCTGCGCGTGATGCGCGGCGATCGGCTCGGCATCGTCGGACCCAACGGCGCCGGCAAGACCACGCTGATCAAGTTGCTGACGGGGGAAATAGCGCCCGACAGCGGCACCATCCGTCACGGCGCCAATCTTGAAATAGTCGCGCTCGACCAGAAGCGCGACGAGCTCAATCCCAATTGGACCGTATCGGACGCACTGACCGGCGGACGTGGCGATCAGGTCATCATCAATGGTAAGCCGCGTCACGTCGCGAGCTACATGCAGGACTTCCTGTTTCTTCCCGAGCAACGGCTGTCGCCGATCCGCGTTCTGTCGGGCGGAGAGCGGGCACGCTTGATGTTGGCGCGCGCGCTCGCAAAGCCATCGAACGTGCTGATCCTCGACGAGCCGACGAACGACCTCGATCTCGAAACGCTCGATCTCTTGCAGGAACTTCTATCCGATTACGCCGGTACGATTTTGCTCGTCAGCCACGACCGTGATTTCCTCGATCGCATCGTGACGAGCGTATTGGCGCCGGAAGGCGATGGATATTGGACGGAATATGCCGGTGGCTATTCCGATATGCTCGCCCAGCGCAAGGGCGAAGGCCTGCAAAAGAAATCGCAATCGAATGCGGCAGCGACGTCGCGGAAAGGCGCGGCCGATTCAAGCGCCGCTTCGACTCCGGCCAAGCAGAAGCTGTCCTTCAAGGATAAGCACGCGCTGACGACGCTTCCGATCGAAATGGCGAAGCTCGAGGCCGAGATCCAAAATCTCGCGGCAAAGCTCGCCGATGCCGATCTCTTCACCCGCGATCGTGCGGCGTTCGATAGGACAAGCGAACGCCTGGGCCAGGCCCAAATGCAGCTCGAATCCGCTGAAACACGTTGGCTGGAGCTTGAGGAAAAGCGCGAGACAATTGAAAGCCTCGGGTAGAACAATAAAAAAAGCGACGACCGGGAGACCCGGCCGCCGCTTAAAAGTCCGACCCTAAGGTCGACATCATCTGAATTAGATGAGGTCGATCTCAGCCGGCAGATAGCTGGTCACTTCAAGACCAACTTCCTGCTCGCGAACTTCAGGCTTCGACCACGTCTTCATGGTTTTCCTCCAAGAGTGGTTGTCCACGCTTAACGACAGCCTTCGTATGCTTGAGTGACAATAAGTGCCAATCGTATTTACAATAGGCACTCATAAGCCGGCCTAATAACAATATAACACTTCGCAAATGCGAAAGGGAAATCGGCGGCTATTGCTTGGCGGCCCACTGGTCTTTGACCTCGTCGCATCGCTTCGAAATGAATTCGTTGACTTCATCGACGATGGAGCCCGATAGGATGTTCACGGTGTTGTCGGCCGCGGTCGCGGTCCAAAGCGCGCTTTTGATCAATGTAGGTGCTTCGATCTTGCCCCATTGGGCCTGCGCCTTGGTGGCCTTGCCGTTCTCGAATGTCACCTTCGGCGTGAGATCGAACGAGAAGTCCGTCGCGCCTTTCTTCTCGCTCGCAATCGAACACGTAACCGTGTGCTTGGCGAATACCAACTCCGCCTTCGGCGCGGCCATCACCTTGACCAGTTCCGCGTGATTGACGGTCAGGTCGGTGGAACAGTGGGCGCCATCGTAAGGCCACGTCACCTTCAATTTGGCGACGAGCTTCACGAGCTGTTCCTTGCGCCAGCTCTTGATCACATGGCAGGCGATGTCCTTGCCCGTCTCTTCCTTGGAATGGAACGCCCGGCAGAGATCGACCTTGCAGGCCTGACGCGCTTCCTTCTCCGCCTTCTCTTCCGGGGTAAGCGGTCCATCCGGATCGCCCAAGACCTTCCCGGAATCGTCCGCCGCTTTCGCAGGCTCCTCTGCGACGGCGGGTGGAATAGCAAATGCAACGAGTGAAAGAGCGATGGCCGAAGCGAACGCTGCGGACGCGAACCTCATGAAACCCTCACTTTGGAAAAAAGCTCGAAGAGCGGATCCCTTGTCCGCGGACGCGGGCAGACTTAAGGCAGAAAACCGGTATTACCGCGTTTTGAGCGCACCTGAGGCGTCCGCGACACTCCCCCCTCCCCATTACGCTTGAAGACCCGGCAGACGCCCCCATATCC